>JAUHXI010000037.1 GCA_030426875.1 bacterium | reverse complement strand
AAATACTTGATTCCACTAATAGTTTCCCTTTGATTATTTTTTGCATATGCTTCAGAAACTGCTTTAGCCCCCATGGTTTCGAAATCATCCGAATATCTAAGTGCTGTATTCGCATCGTTACAATCAAATCCCAACTCTATTTTCTGAGCACTGATCTTAGCTTCACAATCGGCAACTGCATCAGGATCTGCGTTTGGGCCGACAAAGAAATGGAAGAATGAGAATCCTAAAAGCGCAATCATCATACCAGTCATCGCACCTTTTTTAGTTTTTAAAAATTTAACTTTTTTTGACGTTTCCATGATTTAAGAGGGGGTAAAAAATACTGTACCAGAACTATACACATTTTTACTCTTTTAAAAAAGGTATTTATTATTAGAGTTCAAGCTCAATTTCTCGCTCTTCAAACAGTATCTTGTAGTCCTCAATCGATTCATCCGTCCAAAAACTGTAATCATAAAAATTGTCAATCACCTGCTGTCCCACCTCTTCATTGGGAAAGAAAGGCAATGAGAGATTCATCCGCAATGGCGTAAAATTGAGTTTTACAAATTTTTGACCTGACTCATTCATCCTAAATTCTAGACCCAGGGCAATGGTTTCTTGAGTCGGTTCAGAAAACCACTGATCAAACACAAAGTTGCCCAGAGAGTAAAAAACAACCGCCTGACGCTCATCATCCGCCTGCAACACCTCCATTCCCTGCAACACATGAGGATGATGGCCTAAAATCACATCCGCCCCCGCATCAACCATTTGCTGAGCCCAGTCCTCCTGAAACGGCTGTGGCGTGTGTTGGTATTCAACTCCCCAATGGATGCTGGCAATCACAAAATCATTTCGCTCAGCCAAACCTTCAATCGAAGCAGTGATCTCCTCAATCGTGGTTTTAAAATCCGTGTGATTGTAGGCCCCAAAGCCAACCTTGTAACCATTCACCTCAGTTTCGAAGGTGGACCGCTCATTCACCTCACGAGCATCTCCCACGGCTTGAATCCCCCAGTCTTCCAAGTATTTGTAGGTGTCATCGTTGCCCTGTTGCCCCATGTCAAAGGTGTGATTGTTGGCCACCGAAACAATGTTAAAATGATTGTCCACCAAAAGGTCTAAGAATTCTGGATCAAATTGAAACGCATAAAGCTTACCAGTGGGCACCCGGGTAGGAGTGACGGGGCCCTCCAAATTTGTGAAAACAAAATCATAGCCGTCAAAAAAAGCACCGTCATCGTCTTGCATTCCAGCCAACACCGCATCCAAGCCATCTCTTTCAATCAAGGTCCGAACGTAGCGGTCCAAAAGCATGTCTCCAAACGCCAGCATTTTCACCTCGCCAAACTCTGGAGTGGGAGTGAGCTCAACAATTTCAACCACAGGCTCGGAATCAACGTCGGTGACAAGAGTCACTTGCTCAACAACCGGATCAGACACAGAATAATCACTAGCGTTGGCCTCAAAAAAATTCATTTGATCCAATAAAGGCTTAGCTAAAATGGCAACCAATAAAAGCCCCAACTTTAGAAGGAGTACTGAATTGAACAATTTTTTTTGATTGTGCATATGTTTTGGTTTTTTGGTTTTCAATTCCCCTAGCGGAGGGGCATTTTGAGAATGAAGTGAGTGAGCCGATCATCGCACGCACTAAAATTTAATGAAGATTGGCACCACAATGATGGCATACATGAGAATAAGAATCAAAGGCGCAAATTTAAGTTGAATGGATTTGCCTGAACTCGAAAAATGCCCCTCTCTTAAATTATAACGAAGCGTGTAAAGGAAGAGTGGAATGGTCATCGCCCACACTGCCATGCAGTAAAGACAAAGCGCGTTGATCTCAAAAACCGCGGCGTAAAAGAGCCAATAAATAAAGCCAAGGGCAAAGGTCAGTCCAAGTTGAGTGGCGATCCAAAACCAACGCTTAAACCTGGCACCGGCCAGCATAGCAAAGCCAATCGTGGTGATGATGGAGAATCCAGCAATCCCAAGGAAGGGATTAGGGAAGCCAAAGGCATTGGCTTGCGGTGATTCCATGACTGATTTACAACTGAAAATAGCATCAATAGAGCAGGGAGGAATACGCGTCGGATCCTCTAAAATCCACACTTTTTCGGCCATGATGATGAAAGCAAAAACGAAGGCAATCAGGCCTGCGATGACGAGTAGGTAGGCAATTTTTGGGGTTTTGGTGGGTGCGTTTTTCATAGTTGATTTTAAGAATCTAAGGCCTATTTTACAGAAGTAGGACATAAATGTGAATCTCAAAAAAAGTGCAACCAATCAAACCTCTAAGTTAAGAAAGTTATTTTTCTGATCACCCGCTTTTATCCTCCTCTCGAGCACCTCGAATCGTGTCTTCGAATTTACGAGTCATGTTGGGGATTTTAAGTTTTTTAGCAATCCCATGCATGCCATGATCGATTTTTTGCAACACGTTCTTGCTGCCATACATTTCCATTTTTTGAGCTGGGGTTTCGGCTGGTTCCACCATGATCCAAAGAATAACATAAGCCAGTAAGCCAATTCCTCCAGCCAAGACTGAAAGGATAAAAAGAATACGGACAATCACAGTGTCAACATCAAAATAAGCCCCGATTCCAGCACAAACCCCTGCAATAATGGCCTTGTCCGGATCACGGTAGAACTTAGGCTTACCCGCTAATTTTTTTTCATATTCCATGTCCGCAAGAATATTGTGAATTTCTTGAGGGGTGCCAATTTTATCGAGAATTTTAGTCAGAATAGTCAAGCTGACCACCTTAGGCGATTTTACTTTTTTGACCAATTCTTCAGCAATGCGGTTTTCGATGTCTTCGACAATTTCTTCCTTTTCGGCCAAGGAGGAAAACAGAGATTCAATTTGCTTCAAATAATCGGCTAAAAATTGATAGGTGTCGGCGTTGAGCACGAAGTCCACTCCAGAGATTTCGACACTAACTGTTTTTTTCATAATGAGAGATTAGAGAATTAATCGAATGATCCAGGTCTTTCCAGGCCTCAAGGAGGGCTTTGAGCAGTTTTTTTCCTTTGCTTGTTAGATCGTAATATTTGCGTGGAGGTCCACTTTTGGATTCTTTCCATTCATGCGATAAAAGTTCGGATGATTTCAATCGATTGAGTAAGGGGTAGAGGGTTCCTTCGACGACAATGAGCTTGTTCTTTTTGAGTTCCTTAAGGATGTCACCTGCATAAATTTTTTTGCGTGAAATGATGAGCAAAATAGCAAATTCAAGCGAACCTTTTCGCATTTGAGACTGGATGTTGTCAGTGTATTTATCCTTGTTCATTTATTATTGCTTATGACCTATTCTTTATTTCAATTGTGACATTGCCTAATTCTTTTAAAATTTAGAACTTAAAATTTATAATTGAAAATGGACACATCTTTATTGTAATACAGAGTACTTTGTAAAGCAAGGTAAAAAATTACGCAATAAGAATAAGGTAACGAGGTCCATCATAACCTCCTCCTCGGCCAAAAGGCACTCGTGCGTTTTTTATACTCTAAAAATGCTGGATTATTCTCATATTTCTTCTCCAACATCGGAATCCCCGACACAAATAAAATCAGATAAGTGATGAGGATCGGACTAACGATCAAATACCAAGCGTGGAGCGAGGTGAGTGTCATCACAAAAATCCCCCACCACATCACCACCTCCCCAAAATAATTGGGATGGCGAGTGTATTTCCACAAACCTACTTGCATGATCTGGCCTGGTTTCTTGGTTTTCACAAATTGGGCGAGCTGATAGTCACCCACCACTTCAAAAAAGAAACCAACCAGCCACATTCCTGCCCCAAAATAGCTGAGAATTGTGAGCTGGGGGTCGTAAAAATTCACATATATAATCGGTAGAGAAATGATCAGGAGAAGGAATCCTTGCAACAAAAACACATCAGTGAACCCTCGAAGCAAATACCACTTCCCCCATTTTTTCCGAAAATTTTGATACCGAAAATCCTCTGACTTGCCCCAATTTCGCCTTAAAATATGAAAGAAAAGACGCCATCCCCATATGAAAATAAGGGAGTTGAGCAAGATGGCTAAAGTGGAACTCGGTTCAAATCGCCAGAGGGTAAACAGTGAGACGAGGACAAATCCGAGTCCCCAGGCCACATCCGCCAAGCCATTATTTCGCTTGAATTGAGCAATTAAATAGGCCAAAAACATATAACCCAGAAGGACGAGACTGGTTTGAACGATGGCATTTAGCATATGGTTTCGCTTAAACTGGGACCAGTATAACACCTTTTAAACCACTTTCGTAAGGTGACACAAACTGGCGTCACCTTTGGGGATCAGTAGATTTTTAGTTTGAAATTTTCTTCACTTCAACCTCAACTCCCACTGTAATGCCCTAATTCCTCATTTCACCTCTTTTTTTGTTTGTTTTTTTCTTTTCTTCATTTTTGACCGCAAAAACGAAGCAAAAACGGCTGGGGAGAACACGAGGTGAGGTGGAATCATCTTTATTTCCTTTATTCATTGTTTTACCCGATCGTTTCTCCCCAGGCCCCTAGCCTTACCGGGAAATCAGCAGTTATTTATAGGGTTTGGAATGATTTTAGATTTTTTTATGGAATTTGTTCAAACTAGAAATCTACTGATCCACCTTCGGTGATGAAGGTGTTGTCAAACTCACACACTCGCCCTTGAGCAATAATTAGACTATAATGAAAAAAAATCCAGAACGGATTGAGCGCATGCTAACCTCATTGACCAACTGCCACTAATAATATGTCAAACACAGTCATCACCATCGGAGGAGGTCGCTGGAAAACCGTCCTGCACATCGACCAAGCGATTGTCCAACTGACAAAAAAGAAGCAACCCACACTACTCTTCATTCCAACTGCCAGCTCAGATGACTTGAAATATGTGAGTGCCATGGAAAAGCGCTATGTAGATGAATTGGGCTGTAAGATGAACACCTTACTCCTTTTAAGGGAAAAATATTCTAAAGAGCAGATCAAAAAAATGATTTCCGACGCCGACATCATTTATGTGGGAGGTGGCAACACCTTGATGATGATGAAAAAATGGAGGCGACTGGGATTGGACAAGCTCCTTAAAAAAGCCTGGAAAGACGATAAAGTGTTATGCGGTGTTTCAGCTGGCTCCATCTGCTGGTTTGAATCGGGTCACAGTGATTCGATGTATTATTACCATCCCAAAAAGTGGGATTACATTCGAGTCCATGGATTGAACTTTTTACCCTTCATCCACTGCCCCCATTACGATTCTGAAACCGCTGATAAAAAACGGAAAGATGACTTTAAGCGGATGCTCAAAAAATACCCTGGTCACATAGGAGTTGCTTGTGACGACGGGGTAGCCATTGCATGGATTGATGACAAATTTAAAATACTCAGCGAATCAAAAAATGCCAACGCTTATCGGGTTTATTGGAAGCGAGGGAAATTTTATGAAGAAGAACTGAAGAATAAAGATGAATTCCTGCCGATCGAATCGCTCTATTTAAAATGAAAAATTGAAGCTCAACCTTTGCCGTTTCGGGAGGGCAAAAATAGACCCAGTGGTGGAGTCGACCGGATTCGAACTGGCATTTACCGGATGACGAACCAGGTTGTTTTACCATTAAACTACAACCCCAAACTCACGTCACTGGGCTTTCAACTATACAGAAAAACCCTTCATTTGTGAAGAGTTTTTTGTCGCCACCCGGAAGACTGTAGTAAAACAGCAACCTGGATTTACAACTAAATTATAGCAAAAATACTAAAAAAGTCAATCCTAAATGCGCCCCACTGTAAACTAAACCTGTGGGTACTATTTGTATTTACGAAAATAAAAGAGTATCTTCAGAAGATTGTCTAAACTACGTTCTGACTTCACCCCTCTCATAGTTTTAATCCGAGCCTTGATCTGACCATTGAGATTCTCAATCAGAGCGGTGGTCCTTGGAACTTCCTCTGTATAAGAAAGGTGGGTAACAGCTGTAGGTAAAACAGACCAAAACCACTTGAAGATTTCCTTTCGCCCAGGAAAAATAGATTCAAAGGTTTTAAATTGATGGATTCGCTGGGGTAAATCTTCAAGTCTTGTTGTTTTGAGTATGCCTTTGATTCTGCTATAGAGGATATGATCTTTGAGCTTTTTCCAGTTTCCATGCTTGGTAAGGCTCTTTCTCAAATTCCTGAGTAAATGGAAGATACAACGTTGGTGAGGGAGTCTTCTTTCATTGATCACTGGAAGCAAGCTCCAGTGACCATCGCTGACAATACATTTTACGTGGTAGCCTACCTTATCTAATCGCTGGAAGATGTAATGGTAGGCTGTGGTGTTTTCTGTGTTATCAATCCAATAATCAATAACACCTACCCCAGTGTCATAAGCAATCATGATGGCTCTGCCTTCTCCTTTGACCTTGGTGAAGGTGGCGTCTAGCAGTAGCATGCCTGAGGCTATACCTTTGTTTCTCAGGTAATTTTCTAGAGGTGAGGGAATGTGATTGGCATACTCTTGAACCTGTTTCCATTTCCCCATCTTTGATATCCCTGTCTTCTCTTTTATTCTAGCGAACGTACTTCTATCTAATATCCATTGCTCAGCAGCCTTTCTAAGTTTTTTGGTTGTATTTTTTTCTAGACTGAATGTTTTCCAGCAATTTTTACAGACTCTTCGTCTTTTCCCGTGTTTTATTACATTTCTTCCACTGCAATTTGGGCATTTTTTTGGGTGGGCATGATAAAAACAGTTATTTTATGGCTTAAGGGTAACAAAAAAATCACTTTTTACCCACAGGTTTGGTTTACAGTGCCTTCACCTGATTTACACTAGTGTCCCATAAAATCCCACTCCCAATGATTTAGAATAAGGGCCGTTGATCTGGAGAGCCTCTGACAAGCACTTTAGAGATTGAGCCTGGTTTTAGTCAGATGATATTGATGAGAGCTACTTTCTGCATGAGCACTTCTCCAATCATCCGTGATAACTCAAGAATGGAACCTTTAAACTTTGTCTGGTGTTTGATCCAAGAAAGAATCAGATAGTAAATCATAGCAATCCAGATTTGAGTCATGACGGCATTCTTTGAGGTGCCAAAGAAGGTTTTGATCTTTAGATGTTGCTTGATCCACTTGAAGAAGAGCCCTACTTGCCATCTTTGTTTGTAGATGTCAGCGATGGTTTTGGCAGAGAGTTCAAAGTTATTGGTGATGAAGGTGTAGATTTTCTTTGTTTCTTCGTCTTTGTACTCAATGAGCCTAAGGTCCTCAGGATAAGCCTCCATGGCTTCAGGAAGCACAAAAGCAATGCGCTGATCTTTGATGACATTTTTTTCTGTCACTGAATGATCTTCTAGAGGAACGATTTGGGCATTGCTTTTTAGTCTGATGACAAAGGTGTGTTCATGCTCATGAATGTCATGGAGGAAACTGTAATCAACATAGCCCCGATCAATGGTGATGATGCTTCCTTTGGTTAGTTGATCTAATGGAGCATGACGGGCCATTTCAATGTCAGTGACTTTACCATCGGATTCAATAATAAGTTCGGGGATTTGAGAGCGAACATTAAAAAGAGTATGAAGCTTAATGGACCCCTTTTCTTTACGGAAGGTGGCCCATGGGAAGAGCTTGAGGTAAAGATTGATGGTGGTGGAATCCAGCGCATACAAATCATTTTTGAAGGTGAAGGTGGATGCTGTCTCGCAGCTGAGATTCTGACACTTTTTAAGCAGTTCATAAAACAAGGATTCAAAGATGTCATAAGGGCGATCTGCATTGATTCTAGAGAGGTTTGATCTACTAACACTGCCTATTCCAAGGCTAGAACCGATGCTGCCCTGAACTTTGAGTCCTGTCTCAATACCCCGCAATGAATCCTTTCCCCTAGCCTGAGCATAAAGCATTACAGTCAACTGGTTTCTGGTAGCAAAGTGCTTGGTCCATTTGTCTGCCTCATGCTGTCTCACAAAATGATCAAAGGCTTCTAGAGGCAGTAATTGTTCCAATTGGTTTAAAATCGTGCTGACTTGAGGCATAATGAAAAAGGGTTTTGAATTAAAGTCTTGTAACTTCATTCTAAACCCCTTTTCTTTTTTTATGAGTAAAAGGACTTCGGAGGTGGGATTTTATGGGACACTAGTGCCTGATTTACTTGGTCTCTTTTGAGGGACCAGTAGATTTTTCATTTGAATTTCATTCTACCTGAATTCAATTCCACCCTTAATTCCCACATAAAAACTTCATCGCTCCATGTCACCTCTTTTTTTGTTTTTCTTTTCTTCATTTTTGGCCGCAAAAACGGCTGGGGAGAGCACGACGCGGACTCATCTTTACTTCCTTTATTCATCATTTTACCCGCTCGTTTCTCCCCAAGCCCTGAATTAACGGGAGGCCAATGATTATTTTATGGAATTTGGAATGGTATTAAAATTTTCATTCAGAATGTATTCAAGGAAGGAATTTCCTGATCCTCTTAATGTAGTGAATTTAAAATGTTGAACTGGAATTTGAAAGGAGAGTTGATTGGTGATATTCCATCCTCAAATAAAGCCATTTTATATTTAACATTCAAAATTTAATATTTAGCCTTAAGGTTAGGCGTCAACTTCAGCACGCTTTCGCCCCTCTTTAATTTGCCCTTTTCTTTTTTTACCCTCAATCCGCTTTCGTTTGCTGGAACGGGGTACTTTTGTCTTTTCTCTAAAAGGTTGAATGTAAAAATACTGTTCGATTTTTTGGGCTAGGATGTCAAAAGCTTCTTTAAAATTTTGTTCACGACTCCTTTGACGCATGCATTTTGCGATCAGTTCTTTGGTTTTTTTAAAAGAAATCTGATTTTTTTCTGGAATTCTATAAATCAATCGCACCCCATTCATGCTTCGGTTAACATTTTGACCTCCTGGACCCCCCGAAAAGTATGAGATTTCTACATCATCTTTTGTGATGACAAGTGGAAGTTTTTTTGGCATTATTATACCAATTTTAAGAGCATCTCGATCGTATTCAAACCAGCTATTTTCCATTGTTTTGGGGTTAAGAAGATGACTTTACTATATCATAGGATGTTAGGCAAGTTTTAAAAAACATTATAGAATTTTAAAAAAATTCATGAATTTTCTAGCATATTGTTAATTTTGTGGTAAATTGCTCCGTGGAGGGCAACATTGTCTCGACTCTTTGAGTCCGAGACGCTAAGAGAGACATACCTAGAGCTTTGTATGTCTTTTTTAGTTCCCGGGTTTTTTGAATTCTAAAAGGCGCCCTTAAACTAGGCCCCTCTAACTCCTCTAATGGGAGGGCATGCCTATCTAAAATCCCCCTAACCCCCTTTGATAAAGGGGGAAATCCTCTCTTGAAGGTGGGATTACGTAATCTCACCTTAGGAAAGCTAAAAGCTCCAGGGCAAAGTCATTATCATGAGCACTCTGTGGAAATGGGTGACTTAAAAATTCTTTCCATTTTTTGCCACCACTTTTTTAATAACTCGCATCACTTAATTTATGAGTGGATGTTGGCCATTGATTTGTATTGGTAGGCCTAGAATCGGAAGAAATCAGGCTATCATTCCAATGATTCCTAAAACCAAGGATGCGGTAGCCTTTCCACCTTTATCATTAGTTGGCAATATTATTTTCCATTTTTTTTCAGTTAAAAAACAGGCACATTTTACACTATGTTAAATAGTATTTGAAGTTTATTTTTCAATTATTTCAACTGAATCATTCCAAACCACATCCCCCCGAAGGCGATATTCGCGAATCTTGCCTTCACAGAATTAGACAAATTCGTAAGTCGGAGCATTGCGTCTAAACGGGCCCCCACAAAGAATGCGAGGCAAGGGTGAACAAAGTGAGAAGAGGAGGGTGTTTTGTGGGGAAAGAGCAAAAACAGGCATAGACTGAAGAAGGATGTCTCGGTAGAGCATCATTCGTAAGTTGAAGCTTGTTTTTGCGATGGCGGAGAGTGAGGGATTCGAACCCTCGGGACCATTGCTGGCCCAACAGTTTTCAAGACTGTCGCATTCGACCGCTCTGCCAACTCTCCAGGGGGAATTTTATAGAGTTAGGCC
>JAUHXI010000230.1 GCA_030426875.1 bacterium | reverse complement strand
CATCGGCAAAGTCCGGACCAAATGGGGCTGATTGAACCAGACGACTTCACACTCAAACCCAGCTTTATCATAAAACATAGCCTTCACCAATTTTATCTTTCGATTCTTGGTGGGAATGAGCTTTATGCCATGCAGATAACCTCGGGTGGTAATGATTTCACCCTCTTTAGCCTGAGAGATCGAGTCCACATCGGACAAATCCTCATAATGGCGTGGAAAGTGCATCAACAAATCCCCCACGGTCACTAGGCTCATTTCTTTAAGGGCCAAAATGTACTCGCTGCGCGTACTAAGCACTGCCTCGAGGGGGGTATTGAGGTTCATGCCCTTATTTTAGGAAAAGGTAGGCATAAAGGCAAAGAGAAAGCTATCTTGCTGGAGCAGTTTTGCAAACTGGTTCAGCAAGTGAAGAGCAGGGGCTCTTGTCTTTTTCCTATTTTATGCGTATAATATAGCCAAAATCCATAAATTAGGCCTAATATAAAGACTTTACTCCATAAATTAGGCCTAATATAAAGACTTTACTCCATAAATTAGGCCTAATATAAAGACTTTACTCCATAAATTAGGCCTAATATGATTGAGAGAATCACCGAAAAATCACTAAAAAAAGACTTATTTAAGGGAAAGGTGATAATTATTCTAGGGGCACGTCAAGTGGGCAAAACCACCGTGACTAAATCCCTCTTAAAAAACAATAAAAATAGAGGTATTTTATCCTTTAACGGTGAAAATCCCACTGACCGAGAAAAACTGAGCAATAAAGATCTGGAAGCCCTCGAGCAACTCATCGGAAATCATGACATCATTTTTGTGGACGAGGCCCAAAAGATACCTCACATTGGCCAAACCGCAAAACTCATCGTGGACAAATTCAAAAAAAAGAAACAACTCATCCTAACTGGATCTTCTTCTTTCAACATTTCAAGTCAAACCAACGAACCCCTCACCGGAAGAAAATTCGTCTACGAAATGTTCCCGCTCTCGGCCGAAGAAATCGCCAACCACAAAGACCTCCTCACGCTGCAAAAAGAGCTAGAAAATCTATTGATTTATGGAAGTTATCCCGAAATTTATCTGGCTGGGAATCAGAAAAAAGAACGCTTACTCACAGAACTGGTTTCAAGCTATTTATTCAAAGATATATTTGAATTGCAGAATATACGAAGTCCAGCAGTGCTGACCAACTTACTAAGAGCACTAGCCTTACAAGTGGGCTCACAAGTCTCTCTAAATGAATTAAGTAATCTACTCAACATCGACCTTAAAACTGTTGAACGCTACATTGATCTACTCGAAAAAAGTTACATCATTTTTAGACTACCTCCTTTTTACACCAACAAACGAAAGGCGATTTCAAAACTTCAAAAAATCTATTTTTATGATCTAGGCGTTCGCAATTCCATCCTCAACAATTTCAATGCCTTAGTTCAGCGAGATGATGTAGGGGCTTTATGGGAAAACTACATCATCATTGAACGGATGAAATACCGTCATCACCACTTCATCAATGCTAACCAATACTTTTGGCGCACCTACAATGGGGCCGAAATGGATTTGGTTGAAGAGCGTGGGGGTGAGTTGAAAGGGTATGAAATCAAATGGGGTAAAAAACGCACGCATCCCAAAAGCTGGCTAGACCATAAAGGAGCCAGCTATCGAACCATCGATCGAGAAAATTTCATGGAATTCATCATGCATGATCAAGTGAAGTAATAATTCTTCTAAAAATGGTGTTCAAAAAAGCCCCACAGCAAACCCAATGAGGTTTGCTGTGGGGCAATCAAAGCTTAAAGTTCATCCAAAGCAGCTTCAATGGCTTGTTCGAATGCTGCATAAGGCAAAGCCCCTTCTATGAACTGGCCATTAACAAAAAAGGCAGGTGTTCCAGAAACACCATAAGCCATTCCCGCTTCTATGTCAGCTTCAACCTCCTCTCTAAATTCAAGGTCATCCACACAGGCAGCAAACTGA
>JAUHXI010000229.1 GCA_030426875.1 bacterium | reverse complement strand
TGGACTTTGTGGGAGTGCAACAGTTTTCTTCACGCCGAGTTGGGAGGCAGGTCTAGAAATTGTGGAGCGTCGTGGCCATAGCTCTTATTATCTCAACCTTTATCCTGAGGAATCGCTATGGCGAGATGCCACTATCTTCTTTGGTCAAACCGATGTGATCATGAGAAACAATACTGAGAGCCCTGTGCTTTATTATGTTTCCGATGACCCTGTTGCAAAAGAAATTACCTTGTATGTAATCGGAAACTCTCCTTATGTTGAAATTACCATTGATGATCCGATTGTGTATGGTAATTCAGCTGAATCCTTCCGCCACATGACCTTGCCTGATGGAACAGTGGTCACTGACTCAATTTATACCAGCTATGCTCGTATTTACTAAGCCACTTTCATGGAGTTGATTCGCCTCAATAAGTACCTGTCTCAACAAGGCATTGCCTCTAGGCGAGAGTCTGATAGATTGATTGAAAAAGGATTGGTGAAGGTGAATGGAGAGGTGGTTGAGGGGATGGGGGTTAAGATCGATCCTGAAAGAGATGAGGTAGAAGTAGACTCTATCCAAATGCAGGCCGAAAAGAAGTTGGTTTATCTCGCCTTAAACAAGCCTAAAGGGTATGTTTGTTCGGTGAAGGCAACGCAGCAAGATCCTAAAATTGTTTTGGATTTGATTGATATCCCTGAGCGCATTTATCCGGTGGGCCGACTCGATAAAGAAACCACTGGCTTACTCCTTTTAACAAATGACGGGACCTTGGTCAATCAGATCATTCACCCTTCGAGTGAGTCGGAAAAGGAGTATGAGGTGACATTTTCGGTGCAAATTCCCATGGGAGCCATTCGCAAATTGGAAGCAGGGGTCAAGTTGGCAGGCGAAACAACACTCCCCACAACCGTGAAAAAAGTGGGGCCTGCAAAAATTAGAATTACTTTAAAAGAAGGCAAAAACAGGCAAGTTCGGCGCATTTGTCAGAAGGTTGGTTTTCCGGTGAAGAATCTTAAGCGTGTGCGGATTAAGGGGTTGGAGTTGGGTGACCTTCCATTGGGGCGATGGCGGCATTTGTCTGAGGAAGAGGTGAAATTTCTTAAAAAATAACAGGGTCTGACTTTGATGATTAACTGCATTCCTGAGCAACTTTAAGGAAGGTTTCGTAATAGCGCTCAATTTTTTTAGACTTATGAAAAAATGAGAAAGGATTTTAGAGTTTCTGAAATGACCCCAAATGTGCTTAGAATCCCAAATAATGTGGTAAATTTTTCAAATCTTGATCGATTAGCCCATTTTTTCTTAAATTGAATCCAAATATAATAAAGCCAAGCGATAACAATAACTAGTCTAACAAATAATGCTCCTAGTGCTTCTGCAGAAAAAGAAGTTTCTATCGCAGCTATAAAATATGCAACACTCATGAAGCCTAAAATAAGTGTGAGAGTGATTAGACAGTAGAGGGTCAAAAATTTTTCATAAGCACTCCGCTCTTTCCAGGATTTTTTAAATTGAGAAATAAAAGAGTGAATCCAAGCATAAATCGTGAAAGGAAATATTGTTATAAAAAATAAAGCGACAAGTGATTCAGACATATTATAAGGCTAATTTTTTTAGATTTTGATGTATACTTATTGTACCTTGCCGATATAACAAGTCAAAATGTTCACTAAAAAGACCCTTCTACAATCCTTCACCGAAACACTTAAGGAAATGCTGTTAGTGCACAGTGATTTTAAGGAATGGATGCAGGAGGTGGGGGTGGATTTGACTGAGGCTCAATTTGACAAACTTTCCAAATACCTACAATTACTCAAGGAAAAAAATGAAGTGCTCAATCTGACTCGCATTACCGATACAAAGGAAGCCTGGATCAAGCACATTTTGGATTCTTTAATGGTGGCCCCATTTTTTCAAAAGCCAGACCTGTATGTGGCGGATATTGGAACGGGTGGGGGATTGCCTGGAATTCCTTTGGCGATTTTATTTCCGTCTGCTAAATTTTGT
>JAUHXI010000228.1 GCA_030426875.1 bacterium | reverse complement strand
CAAAAAGAAGGAATTGTCCGTCCGATGTTTCAAAAAATGGGAATTGATTTACAAAGTATATCAAATCAACTACAAAACGCCTTAAAAAAATTACCGAAAGTAAGTGGTGCAAACCAAATAACACCCACACCCAATTTAATGAAGGTCTTAACACAAGCTGAAAAAGAAGCAAAAGCATTGGGAGATGAATATGTGTCGACTGAACATCTAATCCTAGCCATCGCTCAAGCCTCAAAAATCCTCCCCCTTAAACACAGCGACATTTTAAAAGTGATGAAAGAGCTCCGTGGGTCTCACCGAGTGGTAGATAAAGACCCAGAAAGCAAATATCAAAGCTTAAAAAAATACACCATCGACCTGACTGAACAAGCCCGAAACGGAAAGTTAGATCCCATTATCGGGCGAGATGAAGAAATCCGTCGGACCATGCAGATTTTGTCTCGTCGTACCAAAAATAACCCCGTTTTGGTCGGTGAGCCAGGCACAGGAAAGACGGCAATCGCCGAAGGCTTGGCACAACGAATTGTGGCAGGAGATGTGCCCGAAACCCTAAAAAATAAACAAGTTCTAACCTTAGATTTAGGAGCGCTCGTAGCCGGATCCAAATTTAGAGGTGAATTTGAAGACCGCCTAAAAGCCATGCTCAAAGAGATTGAAGACAGTGCGGGACAAATCATCCTCTTTATTGATGAAGTACACACACTGGTCGGTGCAGGCTCAGGAGGGGAGGGGGCCATGGATGCCTCAAATTTATTGAAACCGGCTTTGGCACGAGGACAACTACATGCCATCGGCGCAACCACACTCAAAGAATTCAGAAAATATATTGAGAAAGACGCCGCTCTAGAACGTCGTTTTCAACCTGTGATGGTCAACGAGCCCACCCCCGAAGACACCATTGCCATCCTACGGGGAATTAAAGAAAAGTACGAAGTTCATCATGGCGTGCGGATTGCAGACAGTGCCATTTTGGAAGCTGTTAATTTGTCCACACGATACATTGGAGACCGTTTTTTACCCGACAAAGCCATCGACCTCATCGACGAGGCAACCAGTGGGCTAAAAATGGAATTAGAGAGTAAGCCCGTCGAACTTGACAAACTTCACCGTAAAATGATGCAGTTAGAAGTGGAACGAGAAGCCCTAAAAAAAGAAAAGGATAAAGATTCAAAAGAGCGACTAGCCGTTGCAACGAAGGAAATGGAAGAAATTGCTGAAAAGGCCAAGGGAATGGAGCTCAAGTGGCAAGAAGAAAAAGGAAAAATCGATGAGCTGCGAAAAGTCACCGAAGAAATCGATCAACTCAAAATGGAAGCAGACCGCTTAGAGCGACAGGGTGATCTGAGCCGTGTCGCAGAAATTCGCTACGGTCAAATTCCCGAATTAGAAAAAAGGCTAAAGGAAGTCGATCAAAAAATTAAAAAAACTGGCTCCACGCTTCTAAAAGAAGAGGTCACCGCCGAAGACATTGCCCAAGTGGTGGCACGATGGACCGGCATTCCAGTTGAAAAAATGCTGTCCGACGAAACCAAAAAACTCAGTAAAATGGAGAAAGAAATTGGAGAAAGAGTGATTGGGCAAAAAAATGCCATTGAAGCCGTGAGCAATGCCGTCAGGCGGGCCCGAGCCGGCATTGGAAACCCAAATAAACCCATCGGCTCCTTCATTTTTATGGGTCCAACAGGAGTCGGAAAAACAGAGTTGGCAAAATCACTGGCTGAATTCATGTTCAATGATGAAAAATCCATAATCCGTATCGACATGAGTGAATACATGGAAAAACATGCTGTTGCACGCTTGATTGGGGCTCCTCCGGGATATGTGGGCCATGATGAAGGCGGTCAATTGACCGAGGCAGTGAGACGAAAACCATATTCAATCATTTTATTTGATGAAATTGAAAAAGCCCATCCAGAAGCCTTCAATATGTTATTGCAGGTGATGGAAGAAGGTACATTGACCGATGCGCGTGGTCGTGTGGTTGATTTCCGTAATACCATTGTCG
>JAUHXI010000036.1 GCA_030426875.1 bacterium | reverse complement strand
CGATGAGATCAGATTTTTTGAGGTGGAATGGGGAAGGGGTGGAAATCCTCAAAAAATCTGATCTCATCGCCAAAACGCACCCCGACAATGTCGCTTTTGCCACCGCCATCGCTCTGATTCATGAGGTGAAGCCGACCTTGATCAAAGCAGTGCTCTGTGAATTCAAAGGTATGACTCAACGGATTGAATTCATTCGAGATATTGATGGCATCAAGTTTTACAACGACTCCGCTTGTACCACGCCAGAATCCGCTCAAGTTTGTTTGGAGCAATTTCCTCAAGGCAAACTCATCATGATGTTGGGGGGGAGCAGTAAAAGCGCTGATTTCAGTTTTTTGGCTCATCATTTGGTCGAAAATAGAGTGCGAGTCTATTTATACGGCGTTGAAGGACCCAAAATTGCGGCTGCCATCCAAGCAGAAGGAGGTGATGAATTGATTTTGAAGGTGGATGAATCCAAAGATTTTGCTGAAATCATTCACAACGCTTATAAAAATGCTGAGATTGGGGACAATATCGTTCTTTCTCCTGCCTGTGCGAGTTTTGACATGTTCAAAAACTCAAAAGAGCGGGGAAAGTTGTTCACCAATATTGTGGAAAGCATGTGAGCGAATCACATCAAATATCCTGCTGAAGATTGAGCAAATAAACCCCATCCTGGCCAAACTCAGCGTCTGGCAGAACGATCAATAGCCATTTCTCATCTTCCGAAAAAGCAAAGTCGGATGGAGCAAAGGGTTGACCCAGGTTCAATTCCTGAAGGTAGGCGGGAATTTGATTGTGAAACTCATCATTCGTTTTGTCTAATGGCGTATTGAATTGACCCTCTTGATCAATCAATGCTTTATAAGTGCCAGTACTAAAATTGCTTCCTAAATTAGTTTGGGCCATATAATAATGCTCTCCAAGGTTGTTTTCAATTCCAAACACTGGTTCATCTTGATTGCTGTCATCATTCCAAACCTGGTACTCAAAAGTACTTCTTTCTCCTAATGGGGTTTGCTTTGAATTGGGGAAAATAAAGTGATCGAGGTTGGCCATATAACTTCTGTATGGGTGAAAAATACTGGCTTTTTCCTTTTCAATTAAATGAGAGATATCAATCGATGGGTTTTGAAAGTTTAATGGATGGGTGAAAATATTTGAACTGACAAAGAAAAGGGAAATCACATAAAGAAAAACCACACTCCGCAACATCCATTTTTTAGGCTGCATCAAGATCCAAAATCCTTCTAAAAGGCAAACATAAAAAAGGAAAAAACCTGGCAAATAGTAAGTCAAAACCGGAGGCAATGAAAGATGATTCCATGGCACAACTAATATGGCATCGATAAAAAAAATGGGCAAGAAAAGGAATAATATTTGAGGATACTGCTCGGCAAAAGCCGGATCTACATTGGTGATCAAAGTCCTTCCGATGACTAAAAAGGCAAAAAATCCTGCAACTTTTTTTAAGGCAGTGGGGTTATAACTCACTTTTTTCCGCTTATCATTCATCAGCCAGGTGAAATAGCCGAATAGACCATTGAAAAAAATATATGTGAGGATAAAAAGAATGACCATCAAAGGTGATGCATTTGGATAATGGTAAGTTAGCTGAGAAAAAGAGAGGTAAGTGAAAAAAAATAAACCTGGAGCAAGAATGAATGGAGACCAAAATTTTGCACTTCGATACGTGTAAGGTTTTATATTTTTTAAGTGGGAAAAAACTGGATCATAATAGGCAAACCACAGTATTTGAAACAACAAAAAGTAGGTGAATTTTGAATAATCACCACTGGTTGAAACAGAGTAAACTCCTAATAACAAGGCAAAAAAACCAGCCGCCAAAAGCATTCCGGAGACCGCCAACATAAAACCTTCTGACCAATGAAGGATGCGACTCCATGGGTCAACGATTGCGATAAAAACTTTTTTTATCTTTTTTGGCGCATCAAAAACCTGCTCAATTATATTTTCTTTTGAAACGTCTTTATCTGCTTTCAAGTCTTCTAAATGGCCTTCTAGCTCTTCTAAAAGCCGGTCTTTGTAGGGATGCCCATCAAATTCATCGCCTAATTCTTCAAAGAAATATTTTTCTTGCATGCTAAAACGGGTGTGGGTGAAAACGCTCAAAATGATAGCCAGTATTTGAGGTGACGTCTACTTGAAATTGGCAGCCATTGGGAATACTCATTCATAAAAATCATCAATTTTAATCAAATGGACTGCATCCGATCCTAAGCCACTCTCAGGCAGAATCAATAAAAGCCATTTTTTATCTGGAGAAAAAGTAAAATCTCCTGGATTTAAATGCGGTTTTTTTGATATTTCTTTCGCTAGCTCATTTAACTCATCAGAAAAAGGATTGACCCCTTCCAATTCTGAGATAATGTCATCAATTTTAGATTCAGAGAGTATGTCTTTTTTAATGAGCTCATTGTAATTCTTGGATTGAAAATCATCATCAAGTTGAGTTATTTTTATGAAATAGCTTTCATTGATTGAGTTGTGGATCACAAAATAATCTTCTCCGCTCAAACCGGTGTGGGTAAAAATTTCGTAATCAAATAGATAATCCCTAGAGGGTGTGATGTTTAGATTTGGCTTGAATAAGTTATCTTTGTCTAAGTTCATGTACTTCACATAGGGGTAAAATACCGACAGATCTTCTTTTTCAATCAGTGCTGAAATTTTTAGAGACTCTGCTTCAAAATCGACAGGTGCTACGAAGGCATTTGGATTGATGAATAGAAGGGAAAGGCTATAAATAATCACTAAAAGGCGATCATTTAAGAATTTTTTCCTCCGTATGGTGACATAAATGGATTGCAAGATCACAAAGGCAAAAATGCCTAATGGAAGATACAACTTTAAAGCAGAGCTAGAACGACCAAATACCCATGTCATTTCGGCCAATAAATCCATCAAAAAAATAGGAAAAAATGGAATTAAAAGCCACGGATTTTCTACCCACGGACCGAAATTAATATGAGTGAGAACAACTCTTAAAATAATGAAAAAAATTCCTCCTAAAAGGAATAAATTACCCATTATTTTTGGCAATTTAATGGTCTTTTTCTTTTTTGTAAAAAATAAATAGCTCAACAAAATTAATCCATTCATTAGAACAAATAAAGGGAGTGCCTTTTTGAGAGTAGAACCGGAATAGTGATTGAAATCAAAAAAAATTAATACAATGAAAAGGAAAATATTGGGTAGGAAGAATAGAACATTCCAATTTTTAATTCTTTGCTGCACATTCCTCCTATCTCGTTTATGTGCCCTATGAGTAAAAAAAATAATGAAAATTTGAATGAATAACCACCCACCTACAAGCCATAAATGATCCAATGGATATAGATTGCCCCTGTCTGAGTAGGCCATTATAAAGAATATGATGTTGCTTGGAGCCGTCACAAAAAAAGTCCATGCACGGTCTTTAAAGTTGCCTAAATATTTAATTTCTGACAGTAGGTTGAAGGCAATTTTGTAACCAAGAAACCACATGAGTCCTATGATAAATAAAGACCCGATGGAAAATATATCTATTACATTATCCTCTAAAATAATAGCTTTTACCGTATTATAAAATACAACCCCTGCAATGGCTAAGGGTATACCAACAATGAATGCTTCAGAAATGAAAAAAATATTCCTCCATGGATCGACAATATCGATGAAGATTTTTTTGATTTCGACAGGCTCACCGAATAGTTTTTCTAAAAAGGGTGTGGTGATGGATTTTTTTGGCAAGTTTTGATCTTTGGCCAAATCCTCAACATGATCTTGCACCTCTTCCAAAAAACGTTCTTTGTAGGGGTGATTTTCAAATTCATCTGCTAATGCTTTGAAAAAAACATTATCTTTCATTAAAAAAGTTGGCATGGGGTAAACGCAACTGAATTAATATTTAACAAATAATTAAATAATTGTCAAGCTTCGTGCCTTAAATTCTATTTCATCCCCTTAATCTGCCTCCTCAGCATCGACCGCTCCGGAATTTTGAAAAGGCATGCCAAACCAAAATAAACCAATACTCCCACAAGTCCCATTCCTATTAAATAGAGAACCTTTGCCCACAACTGAGGGGGAAATTGAACCAGTTGAAGGCCACCATAAACCACTAAACCCATCAAAAAACTTGCCCCAAGCATTTTTAAAAGCGTGACACCTTCGATTAATTTTTCGGAGACTTTTCGACGCATCAGGGCATACAAAATGGAAAAAATCAAAATATTACTCACCGTGATAGCAATGCCTATTCCAATCACCCCCAGTTCAAATGGAATGGCTAAAAGAAAAGCCAAAATTACCCCTGCGATGGCTCCAAAAAAGTTCGCATAAAAGGGTGTTTTGGTGTCGTGATAAGCAAAAAACCCCCGTACAAAAAGCAAGTTAAGAGAATGAGTGAACAGTGAAAAAAGCATGGCCAAAAGCACCCATGAAGTCAATTCTGCATCTTCAACCGTGAATTCACCTGTCAAAAAAATTGTGTCGATGAGCGGAAGGCGAAGCAAAATCATTCCTACAGTGGCAGGAAATACAAGAAAAAGAATCTGTTGGGTCACCCGCTTTATTTCGGAGGCAAAAAGGGTGGTTGTTTTTTCAGTCGCGAGCTCTGAAAGGGTAGCAAATGACGTGATCGAAAATGAAACCGCCACCACTGAAAGAGGCAATGAATATAGATTGTTTGCAAAATACAAAATCGTGATCGATCCCGAAACCAAAAAGCTCCCAATTAAAGTGTAAATCAGTTGAGAAACTTGATACATACTCCCCGAAAGCACGCGCGGCAACATGGTTCTAAACGCCTTCTGAACATCTGGTTTTTTAAAATCCAAAAGCCAAAAATGTTTGTAATTGATGTTTTTAAGGGAAGGGAGTTGAATGAGTAAGCTGAGCAATGCACCAAAAATCACCCCCCATGTCACCCCCACCACTCCAAAATTCTCGGAGAAAAACAGAATCGCAAGGATAATACCTAAATTGTAAAAAATAGGCGAAAGCGAACGGAAGAAAAAAGTTTTAAAGCTGTCTTGCAAACTCATGAACACCGCTGAAAACGTGAAAATTAGGGGTGAAATCAACATGATTCGCATCAATTTTACCGTCAACTCAAAGGCCTCGGGCTCAAACCCACTGGCCACCAAACGGGTGAGTTGGGGGGCAAAAATAAAAGCAATCACAGAAACAACTGAAATCCCAATCAGCATCAAATGCAACATGTTGCTCGCAAATTCCCAGGCTTTATTGAGCTTTCCTTCTTTTTTATACTGCGTAAAGGTTGGGATGAAGGCGGCAGAAATGGCTCCTGTAATCAAAATAAAATAAAGTAAATCTGGAATCTTGAAAGCTGCATAATAAACATCCAAATCATAAATCCCCTCTCCCGACGTGGCTCCAAAATTCCGCGCCAACAAACGGTCTCTAAACACTCCGAGCAAGCTGCTCACAAGCGTGGCCAACCCCAATAAAAGGGTGGGAGGGAGGATGTTGAGATGTTTGATGCGTTTGATCATGTCGTTTCGATTCAAAATGTGACCCACTTACTCTGTCGTGATAATTGAACTGAAACAAAAATTTTGCCTCAGTTCCAAACCATGCTACACTAAAGGAAAGAAAAACAAAAAAAATCATGAGCGAAATCTACAACACCTCCACAGATATCCTTTATTTGATCCTAACCATCGTCATTGCCCTTTTAGGAATAATGCTGATCATGGCCGCCTATCATCTGGTTAAAATTTTAAGGAACGTAAATAAGGTCAGTCAAAAAGCCAGCGACACCATGGACCTACTCAATCACTATCTATGGCAACCCATCAAAATTGCATTGATGGCGTTTGATAAAATCAAGCACTTCACCAAAAAAAAGAGTGATTAAGAACTAATTCATGAGCTATTTTCGAAAAAAACTCTATTTGCTAGCTGTTATTATTGGGGTTGCACTTTTGTTGGATTCTCAGCCGGTTATCAAACTACTCAGTTCTGCAGGCCTGACCAGTGAGCAAGTGGGAATGGGACTTGTAGCTGTTTTTTTACTGTTTGTACTGATTTTCGCTTTGAAAAATGGAGGCATCAATTATCGATTTCAAAGGGTTAAACGGGCTGACAGTCCAGTGGCTTATTGGATCACCTTGACTGTCATTTTCTTCATGTTCGCCCTAATATCCGTTTACCTTTTCTACCCCTCACTGCTAACGGCCATACTGTGAACTTGCCCATTCAGTCAAACCAGTGATTTACCCGTCATTTCTATTGGCTGTGGCACACCCATGATTTTTAGCAGTGTGGGAGCCACATCAGCCAATCCCCCATCCGCCACATGTTGAATGGCTTTTTTAGGATCAGCAATCAAGAAGATAACAGGGTTATTTGTGTGAGAAGAACGAGATAATCCATTGTCATACAACATCTCTTCAGCATTCCCGTGATCCCCCGTCAACATAAACACGTAATCATTTTCCTCAGCAACCTTAGAAAGCTCACCCAAAGCCTCATCCAAACACTCCATGCCTTTAACAGTTGACTCGTACTTACCCGTATGGCCCAGTAAATCAATGTTCGCATAATTGGCAATGATCACAGAATGGTCGCCTTTTTTCATTGCATCCACCAAAGTTGAAGTGATTTCTCGGCTAGAAAGCTCGGGTTTCTCGTCATGGGTTTTGACCCGAGGGGTTTGGATTAAAATGCGATCTTCAAGAGGGTTGGGGGTTTCGATTTGAGAATTGAAGAAAAAGGTGAGATGGGCATATTTGTTCGTTTCAGCCACTCGGAGTTGCTTGATTTTTTGGTCTGAAAGATACTTCCCCAGATTATTCTTAACCTTAGGAAGCGTATAAACAACCGGCGCGTGATCACTGTAAGGCCCCATGCACACCAACTTAACTGTTTTAACCAGACGCTCAAAGTGATCAAAATCGGGATCCACCAATGCACTCGCAAACTGACGCGGTCGGTCCGTTCTAAAGTTATAATAGATCAAGGCATCCTCTGACTCCACAAGCCCCTCTTTATCGATTAAAATGGGCTCCAAATACTGGTCATTTAAATCTGGATTTTGAGCATAAAAGTGATCGATCGCCTCCATTGGGTCTGCAAATGCAAGCCCCTCACCTGCCAGCATCAACCGGTAGCCTTTTTCGGTCCGATCCCAATTAGTATCCCGATCCATGGTGTAATAACGCCCAATGATCGTTGCGATTTTGCCCACTCCCAGTTCATCCATTTTGTCCTGAAGCATTTTAAGATAGCGCTTCACACTCTGGGGCTCCACATCGCGCCCATCAGCAATCACATGCACATAAACCTGTTGGAGTTGATGATCTTTGGCCATCTGAAGCAAGGCAAACAGGTGATCAATGTGAGCGTGCACCCCCTTATCGGAGAGCAGCCCTAAAAAATGCATTTTCTTATCATTTTTCTTAGCATACTCAAAAGACGCCACAAGTTCATCTTTCTTAAAAAAAGCACCGGATTCAATGTCCTGATTGATGCCCAATAAAAACTGCGGCACCACTCGGCCAGCCCCAATGATGAAATGCCCAATCTCACTGCCCCCCATGGTGCCTTCAGTGACCCCCACAGCTTCTCCTGAAGCCTGGAGCAGGCCAAAGGGATACTCCGCCCTCAACTGGTCAAGGTGAGGCGTGTTGGCGTTTTGAATGGCATTGCCAGGACCTGCTGGACCTTCGCCGAAACCGTCTAAAATGACGAGGAGAATTTTTTTCATGATCGAGTGGATAAAAAATAGAGCTCAAAAGCACTTTAAACAAGAAGTGCTGTAAGTTCAACAAGTATCTTCGACCCAGCGCATGAATTGGGTGTTTCCGTGATCCAAACCACTAAAAACAATACAGGGGCATTCGTAGGAGTGGAGGGATTTGACCACATCAATGATTTTACCTTCATTTTTAGCCCGTGTTTTAAAGATGACCACGGTTTCTTTGGCTTGATGGATGTCATCCTCCCACGCAAAATAGGATTCGACGCCGTCAAAAATGTTGGCACAGGCGATGAGTTCATCCTCTAAAAGGGCCATGACAATTTGTTTGGCTTCAGTTTTGCTGGCGGTGGTTAGGTAGCCGAGGGATAGTTTCATTTTTTATGAATTTTACTCAATTTTTCACGGTCATTCTCGCCCGAGTCATCGAAGGGTTCCGCATAGCGGAAGACTTTGCTTGGCCCGGACCTTAAAGGGCTTAGTTGTCTATCTCATCTCATCAAGGCTAATTTAGAAACAGGTCACTTGGGAGTGTGAATGGCTTCATCACGACCACCCCAACCCCTCCTTAATAAAGGAGGGGGGGCTAGGGGGGTGGTCGTGATTGAATTTATACCAGGCCACCGAATCTATCCCCCCCTCAAATCAACAGAGAATACTGCATCTCCTCCGGTTCGTGTTGTTTGACAAGCCTGTTGAGGACTTCGATCAGTACATCCACGTCATAAAGGGCGCGATGGAGGGATTCTCCTTTGGTTTTTATTTTGAGGTGATCGGCTAATTTGCTCAATTTACCAGGGAGTGATTGTTGCTTGGCGTAAACAAGGCTGCAGGCTACGTCGTCATTTTGATAGGGTTTTAGACCGTTGCGGACGAGATTGGAATTGAGCATGGGGAAGTCGAATTTGATGTTGTGGGCGACTAAGGCTTTGTCGCCAGCAAACTCTTGAAAGGCTCTTAGGACTTCACTGGGCTTTTGAGCGGCTTCGATCTCTTCCATGGGGATTTTATGAACGGCCCAGGCCCCGGGGCTAATTTTGTTGGGATTGACCCACATGAGCTCAGAGAAGCTTTCGCTTTTGCCGTTTTTACTCCATTTTTGCGCCCCAATTTCGATGATGTCGTCATGAAAGGTGTTGAGGCCGGTGGTTTCGGTGTCGAAGACGATGAATTCTTCGCCGGAGTAGTAGCGGCGGATGAAGTCTTGGAAGTTGAGGATGTTCATGGTTTTTCTTATTATTTATGGTCATTCCGAAGGGCAATGGAAACCCAATCGTCATCCCGAGCGGAGCAGCGCGTAGTCGAGGGATCTTGTCTGTACTCCTTCCCAGGCCCCCTCTAGTCCCCCGAAGGGGGAGGATTGAATATGGTCTCGCTATTACCCCCTTTATCAAAGGGGGCCAGGGGGGATTTACAATAGGTCTTTGGAGTCTAAAAATTCAAAAAAGCTATTCTAAACTAGAAACTTCTTCATTCTATCAGCTCCAACCCAATTTTCGAACATCACCTCTTAAAAACCCTTGATTTGACTAGTTTTTTGTGTTATAATGAGTAGATTTAAACTTTAAATATTTTTCACGTGACAAGCGCACAAAGCCCCACTGGAGTACCACCACAAAATCCAAGCTTTTTTAATCGAATGCGGAATAGAGTTGGCCGGGTTTTAATTACGGGAGCAGTAGCTAGTTCTCAACCACAGCCACAGCAACCTCCAACTCAACCCCAGGCTCAACCTCAAGCAGGTCCTCAAGCTCAACAACAGGTACAACCTCAGCCTCAGCAGGGTCCTCAACAACAAAGCGTCCCAACACGGTCTTTTTTAGGGAAAGAAATTCCTATTTTACTGAGGCCAAATACACCAAATGATGCCCACAAAACTTTGGATGCCCTTGATGCAGCTGTGAGTGGTGCTGGTGAAATCACGGCTCAGGTTTTTATAGAAGCTGAGGGTCTATTTCGTCGCATCCGTGCAAGATATGGAAGTAATAGAGATATTCTAGATAAAGCTGATGACTTGCTTGAAACATGGCTTCAATCACCAAAAAGAAAATTTGCACAGTCTGTCGATTATAATGACAGCACAACCATAGAATTTGATTTAGGTACTACAGAGTTAGCCTTACACGCGTGTCTTCGTTTTTTAAATGCGATGGAAGCGGATAGTGATATTGTAGCTGAAGAGGAGCAGGCATGGCGAAGGGTCTACAAAGAAATTATAAACGTACATGGTCAATCCAATTCTGAAATTCAAGATGCCATCAATAAAATTCATGAAGAAATTGAAGAGAAATCATGGGTTCGCCAGGTAGAAGTTGATACAGTGGTCAGTTTTTTAGAAAAAACATCTGAAGCTGAGTTAAAAGATGTATTTAATAAAGTGATTGCCTTAGGAGATTTAGCTTTCGTTAAATCAAAAATACTTGAAGAATTGGGCCTCAAAGACTTTTCAAATCAGTTCACGCGTAAAGTTTTTAAGGAGGCAGTAGACAAGTATGTGTCAGAGCATGGTGATCCCAATGTTCAACAACAAGCTCAAACTAATACTTCGGAATCGA
>JAUHXI010000035.1 GCA_030426875.1 bacterium | reverse complement strand
AAATTTCTGACAATAAAGAGCTCAAAAAATAACTTCCCAAATTTTCTTCTCGACCATCGTAAAATCGAGCTGCTTCAAGTAAGTTTCTTCTGGCTCTTCCGAGTAATTTTACTTTCATTGAATTCTTTCATTATTTCTTTCTTTGCCTCATCTAAATCCATGAATTGATCACGACCGGCTTTAATATCTTCTTCTGACTGCCTCAACACATCTTTATGCCATTCAGGCATAGGAATGGATGCTGCGCTGCTTTGAAGATCATTTTGAATCAACTCTATGAGTTGGAGTTTTTCTTGAACGGTCATTTTTTTAAGGTCGAGAGTGAAAATCATTTTTGCTTTATTTAGGGGGTCCTATTTTATTTTTTAGCGGGCTAACTTCAGTCTCTACCGTAGCATTTTTAAGCTATTTTGTCGATGGATTTAATGAATTTTTTAAAACCGTCCAAATCACCGCTATTGATTCAAAATATACGTCCGAGCTTATCATTGTCTATCTTTTCTAGTGGAAATCCGAGGGCTTGAATTTCCTTCTCTGAAATATTTTTAAGCCAAAAAATTTCATGGCCTCCTGTAAAAAATAAAAATCTATTTTCGGATTCAAATTTTATAGTGACGTGGTCAGCTTGATTCAAAATTAACGGAATGTCAGAGAAATTATAATGACCATTATCAATGTAATCATTGATCTCAGAATCAGTCGTGGTCAATTTGGTTTTGCTTTCGTCAAAGAGCTGGTGAATTATTCCCATGAATTCGTCGTGCCACTGAATATAAGATTCATCTGATTCATCACCAAAATCGGTGATTCCAATGTGCCTTAGGCATTCATCAGGATTGATGGGGAAAGGAATGAGCACTTCCATTTTTCCCTCTTCAGTTTTTACCTCTGATTGCCATAGTATTTTTTGAATGCCAATATTTTTTTCCACTTGAATTTGGTTTTTTGAAGCTAGTAAATTTTTTCTAGATTTCACTTTAAAACAGAAACATATTCGAAAACACAATGGTTATGGTGCCGAATAAAATGGTGAAAATCAGATAAAATATGCCGGTGATTTTTTTGGGTTCCATTTGATTTTTGTGCACGAGCGACTTCATGGTGGTGATGATGGGTTTCATTTGGCTTTTTTGGCCATGCTTCATTTTAATCATGGCGGCCCCCATTCGTTCTTGCAGGGTGATGTTCAACTCAGTTTTATCATTCTTAAATTTAATCTTACTCATGCTTTCCTCATGCTCAACCTTTAAAATTTTGAGTGATTCTAATAAGTACTTTCTAAAGTCATCTGCGGTAATGCCATAAAACAGGTAGCCTTTGATGATGAAGTAGTAAAAGATAAGCATGACTACAAAAAGAGCGGGTATCATCAGCTCTTCTATTTGTCGACTCCCGAGTAGGCTGATGACTATGATGGGCAAAAAGCTCAGGGTGACCAATCCATTGATCCATTTGGCACTGATGATGACGGGTTTTTTTAGGATGAGGACGGAGATGGCAATCCAGGCGAAAAAGAGGGTGAAGAGGAGGAAGAGGCTGGGGAAGAGGTAGAAGATGAAGTTCATTTTTTTGGGTTAAGTAATCAGGTTGATTTTACACTATATTAAATAGTATTTAAAGTTTAGTTTATTTCCAACTCCTCTACCATGTGTTTAAATTGTTCCATGGCGTCTTGAATGGGTTTTTTGACACTGTTGCTCACAAAAAAAGTCATGATTTTAGCTGAAATGTGGTGGAGTAAATCATTCATTTCTATTTCTGATTCCCAGGTCAATTTGGTTTTTTTGGCACCGTCTGACCTAAGGTAGAATCTGTTTTTGCCCACGCCAACGGAGCTCTCTTGCATGATGGTTAGTTCTGTCGGTGCCTTTTTGCGGGTTATGGTTTCGGTGACTTCATTCTCGTAACCCCTGCTGTCGAGGGTTACTTTATATTTAGCCCCTTCTTCACCCTCCTTTCCTTCGGTGTGTTCTATGCTTTTGCAGGCTGGCCACCATTTGTTTCTATTTTTAATGTCCACCAGGTGTTTAAAAACGGTTTCTTGGGGACTGTTGATTGTAATGTCTAAGGTGTGTGTCATTTTAGTTTTTTAATAAGTTTTAAATGAGGGGTGTTAAAATTGTCGCTTCTGCTGGCCTGGTCAGAATAAAATTTTCTCACCATTTGCCAGTGGCCCCTCTGCCAGAGGATTTTCCTCCTCCAAAGCCCCCTCCGCGTTTTGAGCTTGAGTTTGAATTGGATGATGCACTGATCATGGCAAGTAGTAGGCCAAAGGCAGCCGCTAATAGCACATAGCCCCACCCTTTTTTCCCTGAAATCAAAGCTGAAATACCAGCAGCAACTAAAAGTCCAATGACTGCTCCAATGATCAAATACCATTTATAATACACAACCCAATCGGTCCAAGAAATTGTTTCGATGGATGTGTCCATGATGGCATTGAGTCCGTTGGTGATGCCCACTTCGTATTCATTGTTGGCAAAATAGGGGACAATGGTTCCATCCATGATGTTCTGCATTTGACTTTCATAGGGGGCGCCGTATGCTGCCCCCAATTGAATCCGGGCCTCGCGGTCTTTAGGGGTCACTAAAAAAAGGATGCCATTATTTTTTTCGGCATCACCCACGCCCCATTGGTTGAACAGGTTGCGGGCAAATGTTTCGATGTCTTCGTCTCCGGTGTTGAAATCATAAATCGAATCCAGTGTCACTAAGGTGATTTGAATGCCTTGTGTGGCTTGAAATTCAGAAAGTTGCTCACTCAAAATGGATTCGGTACCCTCAGAAATGAGATCCGAAAAGTCATTGATGTAGGGGTCAATTGGGCTAGGGTAGTCCAGTTGATTTTGGGCCTGGGTGTTATGAATCTGCAGAATTAATAGTCCAATGCCGACTAAAAGTCCTGTTTTGAATATTTTTTTGAGTTGCATTGGTATTGATTCTAGTATTCTGGGGCTCATTTTACTATTTACTGGTCATTCAGCAAGGGTTTTCTTGAAGGGGTTTGAAAAATTGCCCAACGATGGGCGATAAGTATGATCAAACTCCCTAGCAAGTAGCCCACCACAATATCACTCCAATAATGAGCCCCGTTGTAGACCCGTAACAGGCTCATTCCTATTCCCAAGGTTTGCCAGAGGGGCCAGTATTTGGGGTAAATGAGAGTTAGGTACATGGCCAAAAAACCGGCATCTGCGGCGACGCCACTGGGGAAACTGGGGTTGGTTAAGACATGGTTTCCGATGGGTCTGAGCCGATTGACTAGATATTTAATGCTCCAGACGATTCCTTGCATGATGAAGAAGCTTGTCCACAAGCCCACCCATTCTTTGCGGGTTTTTAGCAGCCGGGCGGAAAGGGGGATGGCGATTGATAGGCCGAGAAGGCCGATCCACAGGTGGTTAAAGAGGGTGGCGAGTTTGTCTAACATGCCTTTATTATACCTGACTTTTTTTTGAGCAAATAATTACGTAATTAATTACGTAATTATTTGCTGGAGCGTATTTGCAATAGGGTTCAGTAGTTTTTGGTTGAACGGTGCTGGACCACTTTGCAAAAGTGCTCCAGCATTAGTTCAAGGAAGGAATCTCCTGATCCGGAATGATGGTGGGCTCCAGTAAGTGATCTTTCTTGCTTTTATCATTAATTTTTGGTATAATTAAAAGATGTACTTTTTAAAATATTATTATGGATGAAGTTAATGAAGGGGCAGACTTAGATCAGGCTTCTGCAGATTTAGAAGGTCGTAGAACTAGCCTTAGCTCTGCTTTGGCTGGTGGTGAGCAGCCTGAAGCTGCTGAAGCTAATAGAATCCTGACTGTTGATGAGCTTTTAAGCGAGTCGGAAGCTATAAATTATGATACATACAATCAGTTAGGCGTCAGGAATAAAGAAAAATTACTATTTCATTTATTTTCATTGCCAGATCGATTGCCTATATTTACAAGATTATTGGAGGGAGGTATGCCTGCCGATGTTCGAGTTAAAAATAACGGCACAACCTATGCATTTCAACTCGCAGTCCATAAAAATGACTTAGAATTACTAAGATTATTTGCTGAATATGGTGCAGATCTTAAGTATGTTGATAGGGATGGTCGCGTTCCATTAACAGCTATGGATGGAGCTCTCCAAGGCCAGCAAGATAATCCAAATGAAGATTATGAACCAATGATAGCCTACTTAAAAGGCCAGGGGGTTGAAAGGGCACGTGATATTATTAATGCGGAAAAAGCTCAGATAGAGGCTGATGTCGCTAAAATGGCTCAAGCGAATCCAGGTGATATCGACTATAGTGGCATTTCCGATGATGTTTTGTGGTCTTTTGTCGGGAGTGTATTTTTTAATGATTTAGATAAAGCTGAAAGATTACTTGAAAATGGCTTTCCTGTGGATCGTATTTTGGAACAAGAAACCATTTTAATGCGGGCTGTAAGAGAGAATAATATCGATTTTGTTAAGTTAATTGCTAAGTATGCAGATATCAACCTTGTAGTTGGGGGAGGTTGGTCAAAAAATACAGTTTTGGATAGGGCTTTGGCTCCGTCTATTAAGCAGGAAATTAAAACATTTTTGAGAAAAAATGGGGCTAAAAAAGCTTCAGAATTATCAGCTTAATAAGGGGTAATTTCTGAATTAAAATGAATCAAAAAGCGCCTAAATTCCTCCATTTAATTTGGAATGAAAAGGTGTTTTTTGAATGATATTCTGTTTGCTGGAGTTCATTTGTAATGGGCTTCAGTAGCTTTGGCTGAACGGTGCTGGACCACTTTGCAAAAGTGCTCCAGTATTAGGGGGGAAAGCTTCACTATTTCGGTTGAAATGAGGGGGGATGACAAGATTTTACTTAATGATTCTGCCTTAATTTTTATTATAAAATTCAGCTATACTCAGCAGGTGATCTTCAAATTTATAAATATCATCTACCGTTTCAATTTTTTCTTTGGTTTCTTTTTTTTCCTCAGAAAACAGACTAATATATTTAACCCCTCCGTTTAAATGAAGGCGACAAATAGGTTTTCGATTATTGTCATCAAATAAAACACCAAAATAGGATTGTGTGTCTCTATATACAATCCTTTTTTTAGCTATTTTTCTTCGAAGAATTGCTAGTATTATTTGATACCCCTCCAATTCTTCTTTTGTCGTTTCAGTTTTATTTTCTGGTTTTTTTTCTAAATCTTGCTCAGCTTCTTGTTGCTCCTTTTCTTTATCTAGTGCTGAATTCAGTCGATCATTCACTTTTTCGCTAATCATTTGATTGAATGCTTTTTCAACAATATCTGTAAACTCTTTCTTTGCTTTTGATGTCAATCGACCATTATATACCCTACTTGCGAATAGCCTTATAAAGTCTTCAGAAGGCTCTCTGATTTCTTTTTCAATTAATAATTTAATCTCACGAGTATATTTTAGGCTACTTGCATTGTCAACGATTATTGATGCATCAAACTTTGATTTATGAAATTTTTCAATCTCTTTTATTGTACTTTCTTTTAATTTTGTTATGTCAAATTCAAGAAATGGTCTTTTGTCCATTTTATTCATTTCATCTAGATCAGTGTAGAACCTGTATTGAATTCCATTTGTCAGAAGGGCAAAGCGTGTTTTCGTGACATGAAAATATCTAAACAATTGAGAATTGTGTATGTTCAAATCTTCTTTCCAGTTTTTACATTCAATGATTAAGATTGGATTTTCATTTTGAAAAATTGCGTAATCTACTTTTTCTCCTTTTTTCAAGCCTAAATCAGCTGTAAATTCAGGCACAACTTCTGTTGGATTAAAAGTATCATAGCCTAGAATATTTATGAATGGTAGTGTGAAAGCATGCTTAGTTGACTCTTCAGTTTCAATTTTACCCTTCAGCCTTTCGATTTTATCAGCCAGCCCTTTTAATTGATTGAGTAGATCCATATTGCTATTTCTTAAAAATTTCATATAATTTTAACTCTAATTTAATTATAGCATAAATAAATCATAATAATTTTATAACTTTTTAGATTAAGAATAAAAGCACTTATTGCTCTAGGTTTTAATCTAAGAACTTAAGTGCTTTTTTGGTTTGTTATAAATTCTCACTAACCAAAACCTATGATTTGAAGGCGAGGTCTTGGGACCTCGCCTTCATCGACTTATTCAATTTACATCATCCCCCCCATTCCCATTCCCCCCATCCCCGGCATTCCACCCCCACCCATCGGTGGCATCGCAGGTTCATCTTTTGGAATGTCAGTGATCGCCGTCTCAGTCGTCAAGAACATGGCTGCTACAGAAGCCGCGTTGGTCAACGCATTCCGCGTCACCTTTTTAGGATCGATGATCCCTGACTTGAACATGTCCACGACTTGTTCATCGGGGCTGAGCTTGATGTCCTTAGTCGCATCGTAACCCATGTTTTTGTCTGCTGCCCAGGCTTTGACCAAAGCCGCTTCCATCACCTTGCCTTCAATCCCTGCATTCTCAGCAATTTGATTCAGAGGATAAGATAGGGCTTGTTTGACAATGTCAGCACCCAACTTCTCTTCATCAGATCCCATTGATTCAGGCGTGATCTTCAAGCTCGCTTGAAGCAAGGCAGACCCTCCACCAATCACAATCCCTTCCTCCATCGCAGCCCGCGTGGCAGACAGCGCATCCTCAATCCGATGTTTCTTTTCTTTCAACTCCACCTCGGTCGCCGCACCCACCTTGATGACAGCCACACCTCCCGTTAGCTTAGCCAACCGTTCAGCCAATTTTTCTTTATCAAACTCAGAACTACTGGCCTCAATTTCAGCCTTGATTTGAGTGACCCGGTTTTGAATCGCATCAGCTTGCCCCTTACCTTCCACAATCGTGGTGTTGTCCTTAGATGAGACCACTTTTCGAGCCCGCCCCAAATCTTCGATACTGGCATTTTCTAATTTTAGACCCACTTCCGAAGAAATAACCCGACCACCTGTCAATGTGGCGATGTCTTGCAACATGGCCTTGCGTCGGTCTCCAAAACCAGGTGCCTTAAGGGCCAGGGTGTTGAAGGTGCCTTTCAATTTATTCACAATCAGAGTGGCAAGGGCTTCACCTTCGATGTCTTCGGCTATGATCACCAAATTCTTCTTCCCCGCTTGAGCCATAGATTCTAAGAGTGGCAGAATTTCTTGAATGCTAGAAATCTTTTCGCTGGTGAGTAGGATCATGGCATCGTCATAAGACGCTTCCATGCGAGCCGTGTCAGTGATCATATAAGGGCTGATGTAGCCGTTGTCAAACTGCATACCTTCGACCATGTCGATGGAAAGCCCCATGGTTTGACCCTCTTCCACTTGAACCACGCCGTCTCCACCCACCTTCTCAAACACCTCCGCAATCAACTTACCAACCTCCTCATTTTGAGCCGAAATAGTGGCGACTTGTGCCATTTCTTCTTTGGTGGTGACTTCTTTTTTCATTTGATCCAATTCTTCCACTACGATTTGAACCGCGTCTTCAATTCCTTTTTTCAAAAGCATTGGGTTCACTTTTTCGGTCGTGATGTGGTGCATGCCTTCTTTGATGATGGCATGGGCCAAAACGGTTGCCGTGGTGGTTCCGTCTCCAGCCACGTCGTTGGTTTTGTTGGCCACTTCTTTAACGAGTTGAGCCCCCATGTTTTCGAATTTGTCTTCCAATTCAATCTCCCGCGCGATTGAGACTCCATCATTAGTGATGGTAGGAGCCCCAAAGGATTTGTCTAAAAGGGCGTTGCGTCCTTTTGGGCCCATGGTTACTCGAACTGCATCAGCCAGTTGAGTGATGCCTTGCAATAATTTTTGACGAGCGTCGTCACCGTGCATGATTTGTTTAGCCATAGTTTGAACTTTAGTTAATTGTTAATAGTGGTCCCCTCTGGCCCATCTCCGTTTTCCGAAGAGTGGTAGGGATTGATTTGTTGTTAGCCCCTCCTTAATCAAGGAGGGGTTTGGGGTGGTTCTGGTTGGAGGTCATGGGTGATTCCAATGTCCGTTCATGACCACCCCCTAGCCCCCTCCTCATTTGAGGAGGGGGACTCTAAGTTAGCTTTTTACAATTGCTCGTACAGAGGTCATCTCTACAATCTTATATTCGACGCCGTCTACTTTTACGTCTTCACCAGAGTATTGACCGTAGAGGACGGTGTCCCCGATTTTCATTTCGATGGGTAAGTCGATGCCTTTGTCGTTGATGTTGGTCTTAGAGATGGCGACGACTTTACCTTCTTTGGGTTTTTCTTTGTTGGCCGTGTCAGGAATGATGATCCCAGTTTTGGTCATTTCTTCCGGGACTAGGGGTTGAATGACGACATAGCCGTTTAGGGGGATGATACTCATATTTTTTTAGTTAAATTGATAAATTTAAACGTTGATTCAAGTGAAAATTAAATTAGCACTTGAGCACTTAGAGTGCTAAATCATTCTAGCAAGAAACGGTGGTGGGTCAAGGGATTAGGGGTTGACTTTTATTGAAATATGTTTTAATATGAAGAGGTTTATTGGCATTGCATGAATGATTAGCCACCCTCCGCCTTCTATATTCTTTATTTTTATTTTAAATGGCATACAGGTCTGAAGTTGCGAATGATACCCCTCCAGAAGGTCTTGCGGAACAAATTTTTAATGATGTTTTGCATACCGTTCAAAGTCTTCCTGACGATGAAAGAAATTTATTTTTTAGGAATTTTAGAAATCTCATTCAATTCGTGGAAGGTTTGAATTATGTGGTTGAAGGTTTAGAACCAGTCTCATTCCGTGATTATTTTAATAAAATTGAATTAGAATCATCTATTCATTGTCAGCGGATTCAGTCCTTGGTTGATGATGGAGAGGTTGAAGAAAAAGTAGCAAATTGTCTTATGGCTAACTGTTTGGAGTTTGGCTTTAGGGATTCAAACATTCGAATGCTTCATGAAAAATTGGTGATTGACTCAAAGCCGTCAAAACATGGTCTTTTGGCACGGTTGGCATATAGTGTACGCCAATACTTAAACCCTCACTATTCTTTAGGGTATGCACCTAGTAGCCTCCTTCGTGAAAGGCCCATTATTACTTCCGCTTCACACCAGCTTTATTTTAACCTAGATCCTTCAGCTAACCCTAATCAATTTATTGCTAAGTTGCATGGAGCTGCTATGAAAAAAGAATGTGATGATTATTTTGAAATAAATCAATTAGGACGGAAGGATGCCATTGAGGTGTATGTGCCTAACCATCCATCTGAATGGGAAAAATTGGCCAGTGCTTTGAGGGTCTGCCTTGATAATAAATCAACTCGAGATCTCCTAGCTGAAGCATCCATGCCTTTGGGCGCTCCTTTGCATCCTGGTATAACAATTATGCCTTCATTGTGTTGGGTGCGTGACATTGTCAGGAAGTTTAATAGAAATAATAAAGAAGTAGGGTATGGAGGAGGGGTTATGCCTCGGGAAAAAGTCCCTAAATTGCTTTCTGGTGCCTGGGCCATGGCATTTGCGATGGCCATGCAGGAGCTTAAAGCCCAAACTTCTGCTGATTTTAGTGGTAGTATTTTAAATCAAAGAGCTGCTTCTATTTTTAGACAGATGCTTTTGGTTTACAACATCAATCCTAAAACGATGATGCCTTTTGATGTAAATAATGGTGAATTGCCTGAGCCTTTTGCCAAAATTAAAGACATTTATGGTACTTAGTGGCCCCCTCTGGCTCCCCCGAAGGGGTAGGATAAGGTAGGGTTAAAATCAAAAATCTCCAATCCCTAATTAATATTCGTCAATCAAACAAAACCACCCCCTCCACGCTCACCCCATCCTCAAAATAATGCTTCACCCACGCCGCAGAGTCTAAATTCTCGGTCAGCGGGAGGATGAATTGGAGTTGGGGGTTGGCTTGAAGATTGCTGGTCAGCATTTCAAAATTCACAAAGGTCATCTCGTCGGTCACCTTGCTCAATTCGTCAAAGCTTTTTTCAAATGAAGCATTGCCTTCGAGTGAAAGACGGGCGTCCATTTTTGAGCTCAAGCTTTCTTCCATCAGGTTTTTGCTGTTGCTCATCAAAATCACATCTTCCGTCACCGTGTAACAAAAGCTCGCCTCACCCCCCACACCAGTGCAGTTGATCGTTTCCCCCTCAAATTCTGCCTGCTCATGGTCCACTTTTGATTCATCAGGCACTAATTCTCGGGATTCAGTTCCATCAGCCAGGGTCACCACATTCACTTTAGGGTCAAAATTAGCCGCCAGTGAGCCAAATCCTTCAGCCATTTTTTCCATCCGAACGCTGGCCACTTCTCTGTCTTCATGACCTAAAACGAGGGTGATGTT
>JAUHXI010000227.1 GCA_030426875.1 bacterium | reverse complement strand
ATTACAGATGGGGGTAGTGGAGCTGATCGCGGTAAGGCGTATTCAATTTTAAGGGATAGATTTTATCTTCAGCTTAGAAAAACAATTGAAGTCAATGGTGAGTTCGATTTCGATTATTTGAGTCAGTGGGTTTCGGCTTTTGAAAGGGCTGGCTTGAGTCCAAAGGAAATTCGAGCCCTCGGGCTTAAGGTGGGGGATGAGTCTGAAGACGGTGAGAAGGGAAAGGGCGATTCAGGTGGGGAGGTTGAGGAAGGGGGTGATGGATCGGGTGTTGAGGCTGCTAAACGTGGGCCATCTCATAACGAAGCAGTTGTTGGAGCTATGGTGGATCATTTTAAAAATGAAGTCACTACTCCACTTGAAAATCGTTATTTAGCAATGGAATCCAGAATTTTAAACCTAATAAATGCTAACAAAGATGCTCCCAATGGCATTGTCATGCGAGGGGCTGAGTTGGGCTTTAGGGTGGATGGAAATGAGCCGCTACAGGAAGCTTTTGCTAACTATCGAAAGGCTCACGCAGACTATCATGAGCGTTTTGATGCCTATGATCCAGATGCTCCTGAGGCCGAGGAAAAAATGAAAAGCGCTCACAAAGAATTAACTAAGGCTGTCAAAAATTACTATGCCTCGTTGAAGGATCTCAATACAAAATTAGATAAGGAATACAAGAGTAGGCTAAAGAAGCTTGCTAGTAGATATAGCTTGCCACCGGACATAAAACCCTTTGACTTTAACCCAGAAAAAAAATCATTTTCGTTTGCTAAATTGGCCAATAACTTTTCTAGTTCATTGTTATCAAAAAATAGCCGAGCCATTAATATCTTGAGTGGCGGTGTGCCTGTAAAAACCATAAAAAACAAGCAAGATTTTTTACCTTATGTCAAAAAAACAAAAGATGGAAAGCCTAGTCAGGTCCTTTTGGATCGATTGTGGAAAGAGTTTGAGGCTGAGAGGGTAGAGCCAATTGCGGAAATTAACCGTTGGATTTTTGAGCACAATAAATATCGGTTCAACGCCGGACATAAAGAAATAATTAAGCAAATTACGGCTAAGCGAAAAAAAGAAGAGGCCAGTCTCAACGACATGCCTTTGAATAAATTGATCAACGTTTCTACCCCCAGAGTTTCTTAGTCATTTTTTGATTATTTTAATCTCATTTTGTGTTTCGATCCATCAAGTCTCAAATCATCGTGGCCCTTTCCTTCATTATCATTGCAGTGTTGGGCGCCACAGCTTATTTGACCATCGAACACGAAAAACGCGGTCTCAATCAAGATATATTTAAAAAAGCCTTTAGCTTTGCCCAGCTAACCCATCAAGGCGTGGTTGATAGCTTTGAGCAGAACTATCAAGAGGGGGCTTTTGCTAATTTCGAACGAGATTTGGCTAGCTTTTACAGCCTTAATGAAGACGTGACGTCATTGGCTGTTTATAGCTATCAGGGGGAATCCCTCTTTTCTGATGAGATTGGAGGTGATGAGGTGGGTACTGGGAGTTTTTTGTCATTGGGTTCGGAGCAAGTGGATGAGGTGATTTTAAATGCTGAACCAGACCTTGAACGCTTACAGTCTCTTTTTCCCTCTGTTCAAACCAGCACGGGGCGGGTGATTTATATTGAATCAACTGATGGTCAATTCCGTTACACTAATTTTAATGGGCAGAATGTTTCCCCGATTGAGGACACCGATCAGATCATCAACATTGTTTACCCTTTTCGTGATCCTAGTGACATCACCACGAGTTATTCAGTTGGCTACAAGGTCAGCTATCAAGCCCTAGATGAGCGGATTGAGCAGTTGTTTTTGCGCTTGAGTGCCATCGCTATTTTAGGGATTGTAGTGGCTTTATTCATTGGCTTGATTGTGGCTCAGCACATCACTTCTCCGCTTAAAAAGTTGAGTAAGGGTGCTGTTAAAATTGGTAAAGGGGACTTGGAAACACGCATCCCTATTCGGTCTAAATCTGAAGTGGGTAAGTTGGCGGCGGTCTTTAATCAGATGGCTTCTGACTTGCAGGTC
>JAUHXI010000034.1 GCA_030426875.1 bacterium | reverse complement strand
GTCAACCTTACAGACAGATTTGGTGGATATTTTGAAGGCTCAGGTGGATGGAACACTTGATCAGTTCGACATTCAATTTTCAAAAAAAGCTACGGTTTGTAAGTATGTAGTGCCGGAGGGGTATCCCACGAATTCCGTGAAAAATGAGAAGATTGAAATCGGCGAGGTGCCAGAGGGAGTCGACTACTATTTTGCCTCTGTGGACCAGCGGGAGGATGGGCTTTATATTTTAGGGAGTCGGTCGGTGGCCTTTGTGGGGGTGGCGGATACGGTGGAGGCGGCAGAAAAGTTGGCGGAAGAAGCAGCTTCGAACGTAAAAGGGCCAGTGGTGCATCGGAGAGATATTGGGACTGCGGCGCTCATTGGGGAGAAGATGAGGATGATGGAGGGGTTGAGTAGGGAGTAATCTAAGTGATAATTCAAATGCAAGTAAAAATAAGGAATTCAAACGAATGCGGAGGTTCTAATAATTTAAGAGATTTAATCATAAAATTGGAACATTTGATGTACGGAAATAATTACGAAGTAACTCTTGGTATTGTAAGATTGACTGACTGTAAAAACTTAAATGATTGTAAAAATAAAATTGCATCTGTCTTTGAGGATGCAAAATTAGATCGATGCGAAATAAAACCAGCTATTTTAAAAGATGTTTGGGGAAAAGTAGATTTTGGTTTTAATTATAGGGGTGATGAAGGAGCTGGCTTGAAACTTTCAAAAGAAAAAGAAGATGAACTTAAAAAGCTAGTTGTTAATTATAAAAATTGGATCACCAAATATATTTCACCAGAATCAAAATTTTATTTTTTCACATTTAATGGTATTCCGGGATATCCAGTATGGTGGGAGTATAGTTTTATTATTCTAAATAATGAGAGAGAAAGTCTTTTTATATACGGCTCCTCATCTGATTAAAATATTGATACCATTAGTAATTAAATTGGTCATATCGCCAGAGCCCACAGGGCAATTACATCTTTAAACTCCTTATTAAAGATTAAAGTTATGGAAAAACCTCATGAAATTGAAAACAAATATATTCTTGAATTAATCCAAGCAATGATAGGCGGGATATCAAATAATTTTAGAGCCATTTGGATAATTACAGTAAAAGAAAAATTAGATGTATACTTTCTACTGGAAAAAGATAATGCGGAGGACAGAGGGGAGATAGAGGATTTTATATTTGAATTTGAGGCTCTACAAGAAAAAATTGTAGACGTAACACCTCACGTCTTAATTAGCAAAAAACCATGGACTCCACCTACAAATGCAAGAATATTGTTCTCGATGAGAAAATAAATGACCCAAGAAGCCCGTCTGGAAATCACTTAGAAAAACTGACAAGCAAAGGAAAAAATCAATACAGCATTCGAATGAAAAGCCAATGGCGCCTCTGTTTTAAATGGAAAAATAGTGATGCTCACGCGGTAGAAATTGTTGATTATCATTGATTTTAATCATTAATTTAAAAGTCATGTCTCCCCAAAAAATAAGCCCCATTCATCCTGGTGAAGTTCTCATGGAAGATTTTCTAAAACCCTATGGGTTCAGTCAATATAGAGTGGCTAAGGACATCAGTGTGTCTGCAAGGCGTATCAACGAAATTGTGCATGGTAAATGTTCCATCACAGTCAACACAGTCTTGAGATTGGCCAAATATTTCAACACTACGGCACAGCTGTGGCTCAATTTACAAAGCAACTATAACCTGTGTGTTGAGGAGGATCTATTGGCTGGGCAGCTTGAGAAGGAGGTGAAGGTTCTTCAAATTCCGACTTAGGCAAAGGGATATTCCTGGTACTAAAGAGGGCTCTTGATTTTTGGGAGTTGAGGATTGGTGACGTGGGTGTAGATTTGAGTGGTTCGGATGTTTTTGTGACCGAGTAGCTCCTGCACGTAGCGAATGTCTGTCCCGTTTTCGAGCAGGTGGGTGGCGAAGCTGTGGCGGAGGGAGTGGAAGCTGGCTTCTTTTTTAATTGTGCTGCTTTTGAGGGCCTTTTGGAAGACCATTTGAGCGGTGCGAAATGATTGTAAAAAAAGTGAACTGGAAGCGGTATGATCTTATAGAGAATTTGTGTAAAATGGAGCCTAACCGTACGACTTTAATTAAACAGATCACACTCTAATTTGAACTATTCTTATATGAAAAAAGACGAGATCATTGCAGTACTGAAGCAGTACGACATACCTGAAGTAGAGTTGAATCGCTACAGTGAAAGTCACCGGTTTTATCACACTTTGGAACATGTTTCTAGCATGCTTTTGGATGCTAAAAAGTTAAATATTCTAACCGATGAACTTTTTTTGGCCATTGTGTTTCACGATATAATTTACAATCCCAAAGCCAATGACAATGAAGAGAGATCTGCTGAATTACTCTATCGTTATGTGCCGAATGAAACAATAAAAGAGGCCATTTTAGAAACCAAAACACATCAACCAAAAACCGAACTGGGCAAACAATTGTGCGAGTTAGATTTAGCCATACTCAAGAAAGATTTTACAACATTCATCGACTTTGAAGAAAAAATATTTAAAGAGTACCAGTGGGTGGATCACTCTATTTATAAAAAGAAAAGAGTAGCTGTGTTATCCAAATTGGGTGTGAAGCCTGAGTGGATAGATTATGTAAAATGCAGAAAGCCAAACATTGCTGTTTATCCGGGGAGTTTCAATCCGTTTCATAAGGGGCATTACAATGTTCTAGAAAAAGCTGAAAAGATTTTTGACAAGGTGATCATTGCAAGGGGGATAAATCCGGAGAAAAAGAATAAAATGGTTGATTTGCCCGAAGCCCTGCAACACAGGCAGGTTGAAAATTATGATGGACTATTGACCGACTTCATCGATAGTCTAGATTACGATGTGACTCTAATAAGGGGACTTAGGAATACAACTGATTTTCAATATGAATTGAATCAATACCGCTTTTTGCAAGATTTGAAGCCAGATATCAAAGTGGTTTCGCTTTTTTGTGACAAGGAATTTGATCACATCAGCAGCTCTGCCATCAGGCAACTGAAGCAGCTTGATCATGGGGGTGATTATGAACTTTGATCATTTAATGCCAATTTGCAATACGACCTTAAAAAGTGATCAGGGGTCAGGGGTGAGTACTCAGTGTCAAGCTTGTTATTTTGAGTGATTATTGGTTTAATATACTATTTTTTTCATGCTACAATAATTACGTAATTAATTACGTAATTATTAAAATCATGGCCAATTTATCCTCAAAAGAACGACACATTCGAAAGCTCAGCAAAGTCGGCAAGACTAGCTATGCGATCACCATTCCTATCGAAGACATCCGAGCCTTGGGGTGGCGGGAGCGACAAAAAATGAATGTGAAGCGTGAGGGGAATTCGATTATAATCACGGATTGGAAGAAAAAATAGGCAGGTGAATCCCAATGACATGCGTTATAATGAGGACACATGAAACAAGAAGCCATCCCCCACTACAGCAACAAGGCCCTCATCAAAGACATCTGGGAGTTTATCAAGCCTTATAAACGGAAGTTTTTGTGGGGAACGCTCACACGCCTGACCAGTGACATTGTGTGGCTTTTTCCGGTATGGGCCCTGTCGGAAATCATCACCTTTGCCGCTAACTACCAAATGGGAGCCAGCACCCTCTATGCCTGGCAACTGATTGGAGCTATGGCTGTAGTGGCCCTTTATCACTTTTTGACTCATGATTTTTCTAAATACCTAATCTACCAGGTGGCAGAAAAAGCCGAGATCGATGCCTACAAAAAAACCCTCCACCACATGTTTGCGGTGGATTTTCAGTGGCACGAAAAAGAAAGTAGTGGAAATAAAATGCAAAAAATTGTAAAAGGGGCAGCCAGTTTAAATAACACCATACGTCTTTATGTCGACCTAGTCATCGAATCCACTGTAAATCTGATTGCCATCTTAATCATCCTGAGTGTGATCAATGTTTACTTTGCCCTTATCCTACTCTTCTTTTTTGTGACCTACTACTTCCTTTCTTATCACCTGACCCAACGGGCGGTCCAACAGTCTCACGTGGTGAATCTAGAGTTGGAAAATTTTAGTGGCATTGCCTTTGAATCCATCAACAACATCTCCATCATCAAGTCTCTGCGGATTGGAGGCAAATTATCCCCTTTCATTCTACAAGTTAGCCGACGATTGATTAAGAAAATTCACAAACGCATTTATTTTTACCGAATGAGAAGTGGTATTCTAAATCTCTATCAAGAATTTTTTCGACTCTTGATGATCGCATTCACTTTATGGCAAATTTTTAAGGGAAACTTGGAGGTGGGTGTGTTGGCGATGGTACTTTTGTATTTTGGGAAGATTGAAGAATCGGCTTATGAATTTGCCGAAACTTATAATAAATTTGTCACCGCTAAAATTGCGATGTGGCGCATGAAGGAGGTTTTGGAAGCCGAGCCGAGGATTGAGATGTCTGGATCAAGGTCATTCAATCCGAATTGGAAAACGCTTTCACTTGAGAAGATTTCTTTTTCTTACCACGGTCAAAAAGTGCTCAACAACTTTTCACTCCACATTCAAAAGGGGGAGAAAATTGGGATTGTGGGGATTTCGGGCACTGGGAAGTCAACCCTCTTCAAGCTCCTTTTAAAATTGTATGACGATTATGAAGGAGGAATTTTGTTCGATAAGCATGAACTCCATGACATCAAGCGCGCCTCGTACATGGAACATGTGGCCGTGGTTCCTCAAGAGACGGAACTATTTAATTTGAGTTTGGAGGAAAACATCACCCTGTCTCAAGATCGGAAAAAGAGGAAGTTGTTGAAAAAGGCGCTTGAAATTGCTCATGTGAAGGATTTTATTCACAAATTACCTAAAGGAGTAAAATCGCTGGTAGGAGAAAAGGGAATCAGGCTTTCGGGTGGGGAGAAGCAGCGGGTGGGCATTGCCCGAGCGATCTACCAAAAGCCGAGCCTTCTTTTTTTGGACGAAGCAACCTCCCATTTGGATGTGGAGTCGGAGAAGAAAATTCAGGATGCTTTGCATGACTTTTTTAAAGACATCACCGCGATTGTGATCGCCCACCGCCTTTCGACACTCAAAGAAATGGATAGGATTGTGGTGATGGACCAGGGGGAGGTGCTGGAAGTGGGATCGTTTAAGCAACTTCTTAAAAAGAAGGGGAAGTTTTATGAGCTTTGGCAGAAGCAGCAATTTTAAAGGTGGTCAGTGATGAGGGAGCAGGGGTCAGCCTTTGATTTAATAATTAGTGATTAGCGATTTTTGATTTTTGACTTAGAATAAAGAAAATCAAAAATCAGCCATCAGGAATCGTCAATTTAACCCCCACTCCATGCTTCATCTCTACAAAAAGTTCCACTCCCAAAAAGACTACACTTCCATCGGACTTTTTAGAGCGATAAAGGAACAGTTCAATCCTCAAAAAGTCCTCTATCCAGGCTGTTACGTGCACATCACCCCCTCACTCGTATTTTCAGATGTCACCTATGTCGACTCCTTTAGAAACACCCATAAATTCTACGAGAGCGATGAGGTGAGAGTGTTTATCGATAAAAATAAGGAATACGCCGAGGCCGTTCACTTCAAATTCCATCAACAAGACTATGCCAAGCCCTTACCCGAGGAATTGGAATCGTTTGACCTGGTCATCTCTCAATACGGAGGTTTTGTGGGACAAGCAGTCAAAAAATACCTTAAAAAAGGTGGAATCCTGGTCTGCAATAATTCTCATGGAGATGCTTCCATGGCCTCCATTGATCCAGATTATGAATTTATTGGAGTTTACAATCGAAAATCTGATGAAAAATTTAACATTTCAGATGGCAACTTGGATGAATATTTGGTACCGAAAAAGGAGATCACTATCACCAAAAAATATCTGCAAGAAACGATGAGAGGGATAGGTTATACCAAATCCCCTTCGGGTTATCTATTTAGGAAAAATAAAAAATCATCTAAAATGGAGATCTTGAACAGGCTCTAATATTCAGCACTCTAAAATCACAGTTCACCACTTTTTGATTGACACCACAAAATGCTACCCTTAAAGTAGAACTAGATAATCCATACTATGAAGTCAACCCTTCACATTACAGGCGCCATTATTCTCTTTTGCACTCACATGCGGGGGTAGTTTTTAGTTCTTTAGAATTCACCCCTGCTAGATGAAAGTGGGTTTTTTTAATTAAAAAAACGTGCAACTTAAAACCCCATAAAGTAACCCCCATTACCTATGAAACCAAAGCTACTCCTAAGGAATGTCGGCGACATTTGGGACTTGAGCGGTGATAAGCGCGTCACTGCAAAAAAAGACCAAGACATTATCAACATGGCATCTTGTCGAGGCATCTCACTTCTAAAAGATGATTCAAAGCTTATTTTTCCCCATCAAGATGGCATTGAGTCTTACATAGAGCATGTGGCTGACTACCTCATGCCTGGTCAAGCGAAAGCAGTACAGATGAAGCAAATGAATTCAAAACTAATTCCAGTCAAATTAAAGGTTGGAGATGCCACCAGCGAAGACTATTTAGATTCAGACAGCATAAATGACACTCAGAAGGCAATGATTCATGGGGGGCAATTAGACCCGTATGTGGATGGAGAGCGGGCAAAGCGATTTGCTCAAGCATTTGAGTGTGAGTATAGCGCTGAATTTCATGACTTATTCTACAAAGTAAGGAACAAGGTGGACTTTCATCATTTTTGTCAAAAGTATTCACTCCCCACCATTCCTGATTCCATTGGGGCTGGATTGGAAGGTGGTCATGAAAAGCAGTGTCAGGACATCGCCAGGGCCATGAAGCAAATTTTTGAAAAAGGATATCCCAGCGTCATGATTCGGCAGGCAACCGCTGCAGGTGGGATTGGAAATGCTCGTATCAATCGAATTGGTGGCAGCACTTATGAGGTGGCCAGGAGTAAAACCGTCTTCAGGTCAGAGGAGGAATTGCTGAATTGGCTATTGGACAGTTTCCATAAAAATAGTCGCACTCCTGGCATGATGGTTGCGCCTTTTTTTGGCGATGGCGTGTCACTGTCAGGCATTGTAGAAATCATGCCGAATGGTGAGATCCTTGTGCCTTACATCGCTCAAGAGGTACTTGATGTTCAAGGAACTAGTTTTCAGGGGGCAAAGATCGACAATAAGCTCCCCAAAGATTATTTGAACCAAGCCATGGCTTTGCTGAGTCAAGCGGCTATGGCGCTAAAAAAAGAAGGTGTGACACAGGGGCGTCTGCAAATGGACATGCGAACGGTGGGAGGTACCGTTTGTGCGGTTGAGTCTAATTCATTGAGAAAAACAGCTGTGATTGAGATGTTTCAAATACTATCCAACTCAGCGAACTGGATCCATGAAGGGGCTCAACGATTGAGAGATGGCCGCCAAAAGTCTTTCATCAGTGTGGAGCATGTTCCTGTGAGTGATGACTTTCAACAGTCGGTGGAAGAGTTAGGCTTTCATGCTGCGTTCAATCAATTTAGAATTTTATCAAAACAACGGTCAAAGGAATATCTGGGTAGTGATGTGGATGAAACATTGCGTGACATTGGTGTTTTGATGCACGCCAGCATCCCCCCCCATTATGTGGATGGGCGAATGAATATTGGCCTCATTGTTTCGGATGAAGCCATTCGCACTGCCCTAGGATCAACCAGCATTCAACGATTGCCAAACCAAATCGCTAGGCTGAGCTTGGAAGAAAAATGGACCATGGTAAAGTCAGTTTTTCAAGACTGAGAACTTCATGGCGGACTTAAAACTTGAACGGCGCATGAGCAACTCATCGGCCAATTCATTCAATAAAATATGGCGATTAAGGCTTGAATGGTTGCCATACTTAGGTAAAAACGATATGCTGGAGTCCACTCTAATTTTAAGTCATAATTGTAAAATTTGAATCATTTTAAAAATAAGAAAACACTAAAAAAGCATGTTGTTGAGCTGACTAGAGCCCTGATTCGCTTTCCGTCTCATTGTCATGAAAAAGGAAAGCTGTTTGAATTGATTGATTATATTTCTGATTATTTTGAAGATGACCCCATTTGCATTCGCCCCTTTGTTTCTGGAGGCCTCCCCTCTCTACTAATTACCTTTGAGGAAACCAAGCATCCACAAATTCTTTTTAGTGGGCATTTAGACGTGGTGGAAAATAGTGTGCGTTATGAGGCAGAAGAGGTGGATGGAAAGCTATATGGTAGTGGCGCCTTGGACATGAAGGGGGGTGTGGCCTGCATGATGGCAGTCATGAAGCACTTTTGCGGTCATGCGGTTAAACCCTCACTTGGCCTACTATTGACCAGCGATGAAGAAACGGGAAGTGATCACGGCACCCCCCTTTTATTGGGTCAAGAGGAGCTTATGGCTGACTTTGTTATTGTGAATGAAGGGAGGTGGCAGTATGACATTGTGACTCAAGAAAAAGGGGTAATAGCTTTAAAGTTAAGCTGTCAAAAGCCAGGGGCTCATAGTGCTTACCCATGGAAATCTAAAAACCCTATTCTTGAAATCAATGAGGCACTCGCAAATATGGGACAACTTTTCCCTGAGCCATCTTCTACATGGGATTCCACCTTTGCAGTTACCTCAATTCATGCTGGAAAAGAGTTTAATACCATTCCAGGTGAAGCGGAGGCCATGGTGAATATACGTTTCACTGGAGGCGCTGAGTGGTCAAAACAAGCGCTGCTAAAAAAATTAAAACGTGTGTTGCCTTCTGGAGTAAAAATGGAAACTGTGATGTGGGGGGAGGTCTTTCAGCAAGATCAAACGAACAATTATGTGCAAATGATCAAAGCGGTGGCTGCCCAGGTGACAGGCAAGGTGATTCATTTTGGTCAGAACCACGGAGCCTCAGATGCCCGATTTTTTCATCAAAAAGGGATTCCTTGTGTGTCTTTGGGGCCCACGGGAAATCATCATCACACTGACAATGAATATGTTGACATTGATAGCTTGGTAGTACATGCGCGGGTGTTGAAAAACTTTGTGGAACGAGTGATGGAAATGAGCTGAGGGCTATGTTATTTTTTGCTGTACATACAAAAAAGAGCTTGTTTGAAGCTCTTTTTTGTATGGTAGATTTCTCACAACGAGTGAATTCAACCCCACTCAATAGAGCAGCATATTGTTTTCATCAGCAAACTCAACTTGAGCGGCATTGACTTTTTCCAAGGCGGCTTCTTCTTTTTCTGTGATTGAGGTTGCAAATTCAATCACCTTATTCATGTCAACTTCACTGGCGTCCAAACGGTACATGTCAATCAATTCAACAACGTCCTCCTCTAGAACTTCAATGTAGAGCTCTTGGAGATCTACCACTGAATCTCTAAAGTCAGTATTTCCTCCAAAGTCCTCTAAAGCTGCCACTTGATCTCGAACTCCCTCTACTATTTCAAGCGCTTCAACTCGCTCAGCCTCTAGAGCGTCAGCATCTCCACCTGAACCCAGAGCCATGCCAAAGTCAAAAAATGCCCCCACACTCTCTTCATTGAGCTCATTGAGTTGATCATTGTAAGCAACTGGATCAGCAAATAAATCACAGCCACTTGTAGTCATGGCCACCACAGCAACCATTAGACCGGTAAATAATTTTTTCATGTTTGAAATGAATTAAAAAAAATAAAGGATTAAATAACTGAATAAAATTGAATAAATTATACTGCATTTAGATTCAAATTTAAACACTATTATGAATAGTATTCTAAAAATATTACCTTGTCAAGGGTAATGAATGAAAAACAACTGATAAATCGATCATAAAGGATCAGTAGATTTTTCCTCCGAGAAAGTTTTGCGCTAAAATGGGATATATATTTCTTAATGTGTATTTTCTATGAAGAAAAAAACAAACAAAAAAAGAGGTGAAATGTAGGGCTAGGATATTACAGTGGGAGTTGAGGTTGAAGTGAAGAAGGTTTCAAACTAAAAAAGGGGTGATCCCATAAACACAAATATCTTAACGTTGAATTTATGCATTATGGTTGGATTGAGGGATAAAAATAGTAGAAAATAGCTGTATGATTTTGAATATCAAATGGTCAAATGTTATATTTAAATTAATTTCACCGACCAGCATAAGCTCATACCACCTAATGGGATCAGATAAAAATGGCTAAAAAAACACTATATCTAAATGGAAAGACGAATGAAGTTCTTGAGCTGACGTGGGCTAAAGGATGGACGGGGATGACAATCGCATGTGGAGGTCGTCAGATCGCCCAGCTAAACAATAGTGATCAACTTGAAAAAGGCGTTGATTTTAAATTGGATGAAGAACGTGAGCTAAGCATTAAACTGAAGAAAGGATTCATTCCTTATTTGGAAGTATTGA
>JAUHXI010000033.1 GCA_030426875.1 bacterium | reverse complement strand
GGCTTCTTCGATTGTAATGTCGCCTGTTGCCGCTTTGTAGAGGGCATCTTTTCGTAGCAAAATCATGCCTTCTTTAACCGCCTGGGACTCAATTTCATTGCGGGATGCGTTGTCAATGACTAAGGTTTCGATGGCCGGTGACATTTCTAACACTTCAAACAGACCGATGCGACCCTTGTAGCCCGTGTTGTTACAGGTTTCACATCCAGTGGACCGGTACAAAAAGGCCTCTTCGGGGTGCATGTTTGTCTCTTTGGTGAACAGTTCGTGATACTTTTGAGGCACTGGGTATGATTCGCGACAATGGCTGCAAATCTTTCGGACCAAGCGTTGTGAAATGATTAATTTAACCGCAGCTGTGATCAAAAAACGATCAATGCCCATGTTCAGGAGTCGTTGAATGGTTCCCACTGCTGTGTTGGTATGTAAGGTTGAAAACACCAAATGACCCGTTAAGGCTGATTCAATCGCTAGTCCAGCTGTCTTTTTATCTCGAATTTCTCCCACCATGATGATGTCCGGATCTTGTCGAACAAGTGTGCGTAGTCCATCAGGAAAGTCAAAACCAATCTCCGGATTCACTTGCGTTTGAGTCACATGCGGAATTTTATACTCAATGGGATCTTCCAGGGTTGAAATGTTGTATGCCTCAGGGTCAAAGGTTGAAATCATCGAGAAAAGCGACGTTGACTTGCCCGAACCCGTTGGTCCCACTGCCAAAACCATGCCATACGTAGCGGTTAAATGGCGCTCCACTTTCATTAAAATATTGGGCAACATTCCTAAATCACGCAATTCCACCATGGCAGGATTTTTCTCTAAGAGCCGTATCACCACTTTTTCGCCAAATTGAGTCGGTAAAACCGAAACCCGCAGGTCAACTTCCTTACCATCAGCCGAAGAAAAACCTGTTTTACCATCTTGGGGCAAGCGGTGCTCATCGATTCGCAATCCAGAAAGAATTTTAATACGAGCGATCAAGGGGTTGTGATAATTTTTCCCAAGTATTTTATGTTCGATCATGGTCCCGTCCACTCTAAAAAAGATTTCAAATTGATCTTCGGTCGGTTTAAAATGAACATCACTGGCATGGTGATTGAGCGCTGCAGCAAAGATTTCATTGAGCATTCCGGGAATGCTGTCTTCATCAAAGTCCTGTGACTTTACTAAGTCACTTTTTTCAATTTTTTGAGGTTCAACAGTGGGTTCAGAGCCAACCTCAGCTCCTGCCCGACCTCCTTGAGTCTCGTCTTCCACCGGTTGGCCCTTTGTTTTTTGTAACACGTCCAGTAGTGACATACTTTATTATTAATCTTTACATTTTAGCATAAAATTGAGATTAAATCAAGGGTTCCACCTTCTGGACAGTGTTGTTCAGGGCTTTCAGATGGCAGTGCATGTTCCACTTGAACACTCTTCATTTCACACTTTACTCCCCCTGTTCCACTTTCAATTGCTATTTAGCTTGCCCTCAGTAAAAAAACGTTCAATAATGAGCTGATTATTTAACCCTTAATTCATTTATAAAATGAAAAATAAATTTTATCTCATCCCCATGCTTGCTGTGCTTTTTACTTTGAGCGCCTGTGGTGGCGAAGAGGCACAAGTAGAAGACACTGATACAACGGTCGAAGTTGAAACAATTGAAGTAAAGATGACATCTGACGATGACATGGAAACACCAGGCAACAATGGTGAGGGCTCAGAATTAGAAGTAGACGATGTAGAAGTGGATGAAATAGACGAGCCTGGCGAAGATGGGGTAAGGGCAGACGAGGTTGAGGCAGCTGATTTTACTGACGAAGACAAGGAAGTTTTGATTGCCGGACTGGCTATAGTGGCAGAATTTGCCGAAGGTGAAAGCGATTTTGCACCCTGGGAATTCACAGATGTAACCCTGGATGGAACGACATGGACTGTTGACGTTGTTAATACTAGGGGTGAGGATTCAATCACTTTTGACTATGATGGACCTGTATTGGAAGATGGCGCCATCAGTTTTGATTGGATGGCTGGTTTAGGTTTTGGAATCGAAGAATGGGAAACAGCAAATGCTGAATAGTTTACAGAAAAATGAGACAAAAAAGAGCTCCACATGGAGCTCTTTTTTTAATTCATATTTTCAGACTTCCAATTATTCAGCCAGACCTTCACCGTCTCCGAAACCTCCTCCAACGGCATTTTTTCGATCGTCGTATTGTCTGGTAGGGCTTTTAAAAACATCTTTCCATACTCTTTGGTCAACACGCGATTGTCTAATATAACCAAGGCACCATAGTCCTTTTTAGAGCGAATCAAGCGTCCAAAACCTTGCCTAAAACGCAAAATGGCACGGGGAACTGAGTATTCCATAAAAGCATTTCCAAACAACTCGCTCCTGGCTTTAAAAATAGGATCACTCGGCACATCAAAGGGTAACTTGTGAATCACCAGGGTCGTCAGGGCATCCCCCTGCAAATCCACCCCCTCCCAAAAACTATTGGTCCCAAAAAGAGCAGAATGAGTGGGGTCATTCTTGTAGGCCTTCATGATCTTGCCTCGTCCTCCACTGATCCGTTGCGCTAAAAGCTTTGGATCTTTAGAGGTGAATTCCTTTTTTAGGCTCATGTAGACTTTTTGAAGGGCTCCATGAGAGGTAAAAAGACCCAGTAAACCTCCGCCAACGGCCCGGACCAAATATTTCATGAAATCACTCACTTGATCAATGGATGCTCTTGATTGAACGGGTTGTAAGTCAGTGGGGGTAATGATGTAAGTTTGAGATTCATAATCAAAAGGACTTTCTAAAATCAACTCTTCAAACTGCTCGGTTAAGCCCAGCATTCGACGCACATAGGTGAAGGGGTGCGGGGCATCAGGTAAGTTTTCATCTGCCAAGTCCACCCCCAAGGTGGCTGACGTGAAGACCACTGAGCGTTTTTGAGTGTATAATTTTTCATTCAATTCATCTCCTAGCATTAGCGGGGCAATGTTGAGAGTGATCACCCCTTTCATGTCCGAAATGATGTAGCGAATGGGTGTTTTTTGTTCCGATTCGTTGTCAAAAAATCGATTCAAATTTCCCAATTGTTCCAAAAGGATGCCAATCTCTTGCCGCAGCTCATCCGTAAAATCGCCTTCCTCCGGAAAATCATCTCCCTCATTCAATTCCAAGGCTTCCGCCAGCTTATGGAGTTTGGCAATCCAACGCCTCAAATCGTTGTAGAATTCAGCCAGTGAATCAACTAAATTCATCCATTCTTCGCTGGCCCCTAAAATTTTATCAATCAGCAGGTTTTCAATGTAGGCAGATTCGGGCACATTTCGCCCCACAAACAATGAGACCACACTGAAAAAGTTCTCCAATTGCTGCTGTAAAGCAGGCACCTCTTCCACCAGTGGGGTGATGGTTTCAAAATGTTCACTCGTAGTGAAAAGGGTCCCAGAAAAACGCCGTTGTAAATCCTGAAGATGATTTTTAATACTCTTGATGGGAACTGCAATGGACTCTTGCTTAACCTGAAGTCCAAAAGACTGAGTGGCTACCGATTCAAAATGATGAGCCTCATCCACCACCAAGTAGTTGTAATCCGGCAATAAACTTCCTTCTCTGGCCAAATCCGAACAGAGCAAGGCATGATTCACAATCACTAAATCCGCATCCTCTGCTTTTTTACGCGCTTCATGCAAGTAGCAATCCCCATAAGACTTACATTTTTGAGGGGTGCAGAATTTTTGATCGGCACTGAGTTCAAAATCCCAGATCAAATATTCAGATCGGTTCAGGTGAATTTCGGATGAATCTCCCGTTTGGGTCAGATCTTGCCAGACTAAAATTTTAATCAAGAGGATCAGTTCTTCTACCGTGAGTCGAGGTCGGCGTTTGAATTCAGCCAAACGACGCAGGCAAAGGTAGTGTGAGCGACCTTTTAAAAGCGCCACTTGAACCCCTTTATTCCCGGTCATTTCATGGTAGACCTTTTGCAAGAGGGGGACGTCTTTTTCAAATAGCTGTTCTTGCAAGTTGATGGTGTTGGTCGAAAGCACCACCTTTGTTTTATTGGTGATGGCGTGATGGGCAGAGGCTGCTAAATAAGCGAGGGATTTTCCAACGCCTGTGGGCGCTTCACAAACCAAATGAAAGCCTTCTTGAAAGGCTCGAAGCACATTGTCCGACATTTCAACTTGTTGAGGGCGCGTTTCAAAGTTGTTATGGATCTTAGATAGCCCTCCCTTTTCTCCAAAAACATCTTCCACTTCCAATGCCTTTTTGACCCCTAAGCCAATGACTCCAGGGTCAAATGAGGCGGCTTTTAGGTCTGATTTGAGGGTGTTTGAGGTGGATTTTAAGACGTCAAAAAAAATAGAACTGTCCCAAGTGGATTTAGGTAGATGTTCCCGAATGTCGCTCAGTGTGCTTTTTGGTAATTGACCCCCTAAATTCCATAAATGTTTGAAAAGTGCAAGCGTGGCCTCCACATCTGCCATGGCCCGGTGGCTGTTTTCATGGTTGATGTCCAAGTCATCCGTGAGTGATTCTAAGCTATAGCTGGCCACTTCTGGCATTAGAATTTGAGCGATGGGAATGGTGTCAATTTCACCCAAAAGGTCGAGTTCTATTCCATTTTCTCGCAAAAAACCAAGATCAAATTGAATGTTGTGCCCCACAATGTAGGCACCTTTCAAAAGATCTTCCACCTCTTTAAAAACAGGGCCTTTGTGCTTCCCTTCCTCCTCCAAATCCTGATCAGTGATGTTGGTGATGATGGTGATGATGTCAGGAAGCTTATAATCGATCTTGATCAAATCATCATAACGCGCCACTTCTTTGCCATTTTCATAACGAATCATCGCCACCTCAATGATGTCATTTTTTTTAGGATCGATCCCGCTGGTTTCTAGGTCAAGGATGACAAAGGGTTTTTTGAACATGTGTGGGGTTGACTTTTGGTAGGCAATTTTTTATTCTAAGTCCAGACTTGAGCAATTAGTGGGATGAGAGATTCACATTCTGAGTGAATTATCTATGATCCCCATGAACCTCGGGTCTTTTTTGTAATGTAGTTTTTATGGCTTCCAATACCTTATTGCAAAGTAACGATATTCATCTTGTTCTGACCAATTGTCCTCTAAAAAGCTTCTTTTTTCAAGGTGGGATAATAAATAAGCCTTTAAATCATTTTTTTCACCGATCTAAGAACCTGTCTGGGATCTCCTTTTTAGATGATTTCTACCCTTGTCATAGCTCTTATCTAAATACAAAAACATGAACCTATTTCAATTAACTGCTTTAAAAGTTAAGTATAGGATTCTGATTTGATGATTGCCATCACAAACATTAAAAAAATCATGAAGGAAAGTTCAAAATTATTTAACTCCCTTAAACGTTTTCTTCAAAAGTGCTGCAGACGTTTTAAGTTGCTTCATTTCTCCGGCGGTTAGGGGTAGCTTCCATACTTTCTCGACTCCACCGCGCCCAATCACGGCTGGCACTCCAATGGACATGTCTTTGATGCCATAGGCAGCCCCTGGGACTGTGGACACGGGTAAAATCATCTTCTTATCATGAAGCACGGCCTCTACGATTTCGGTGATGACGACGCCAATGCCATAATAAGTGGCCCGTTTGCGTTGGATGATTTCGTAGGCTGCTCGCATGGTTTGTTTTTCGATGGCTTTCATTTGCTTGGCAGTCAGGAGTTTTTTAGCAGGCATGCTCGACACATTGGCCAGACTCCAGGCCACAAACTCACTGTCGCCATGTTCGCCAAAAACGTAACCGTGTACATTGTGTAGATTGACGCCTAATTTTTGGCTCATGATGTAGCGAAGACGAGAGGTGTCCAGGGCGGTTCCTGTGCCAAATACCTGGCCTTTATTGGGGAGTTTGATTCGTTCTCGGGCAACATAGGCCAAGATGTACACAGGATTAGAAACCACTAAAACAACGGTATCATCTCTTAGCTTACCCATTTTTTTTATGATGGAGTCCATGATCTTCACATTCTTACTCACCAAATCCAAACGCGTTTCTCCTGGTTTTTGGGCGGCTCCTGCGGTGATGACGATGATGTCTACATCTTGGCAGTCTGAAAAATCACCGCCACTCACCTTGCCGGTTTCGGTTCCGATCAGTCCATGAGATAGGTCCATGACTTCCCCCATTTCTCGTTCCTCGCTCACATCAATCAAAATAAGTTCAGCAGCGAGACCTTTGATCATGGCTGCGTAGGCAAAGCTGGAGCCTACCATTCCAGTGCCGATCACGGCAATGCGAGTTTGACGTGAGGCTCCAACATTATTTTTTTTATTTTTCATGACTTTTATTTTAGATTTTATTTTATGTGGCAAGTCTAACAGAAAAATAGAACCAGGGTCAAAATTTATTCCATCCACTTGAAATTGAGTTTATACTCTATTTGTATTACAAATAAATGCATTTTAATTACAAAATAAATACAAATAACATAATAATGCAATAATTTTAAGAAATCCTTAATCTTCTCAACTTTTATTTAACATTTAAGATAGACCACACGACGATTATTTACCTTAAGCAAGGTTAAATGATTGCTGTTTACTCACGGCTTGATAAGATTGAGAAAAGTCCTCCGCTTTTAGTTTTTAGTTATAAATGGAGATGGAGAGAGAGGTTACCGAGCTGAAGATTCAAACAGAAAAAGGGGTAAATCTTTCAGCTGAATTGAGGGATGCCGTCATAAGATTTCGTAGACTTGCTTTTATGCAAGGGGATAAAAATGCGGCTATATTCCCTGATACGTGTGACCTTTTGAGTAAGCAGGATTTACTTGGTCAAAGGGAGATAAATCAAGATGACCTTGACGCGATGGATTCAGGTGATTTGCCTGAGAGAAATGGTGTAAAAGCCTTAGTTTTAAGGGGTAGAAATAGAATATTTAGTATGATGGGATCATATTTAAGTAGAGAAACCTCAAGGGTAACCATGCTAAAAAATAGAATTGATCAAATTGAAGGTGTCGTAATAGGCTGCTCTTTAAGTCTTGAAGAATTGTTTGAAGAGGAATTTGCAAGAGAATATTCCTATACTGATATCCCACTGGGGGAAAGGAGGGGTTCAGTGTCCTTTTTTAAAAAATTGTCAGAAGAATCAGGAGGGGTCATTGAGAGGGGGAGTATTGTTTGCTTTTTAAGCAATATCATTCTAGAAAAGCAGAGAAGAAACAAGGGCTATGGAACCTTATGCATGAGTAATTATCTGAAAAGCCTGGAAGATGTGCCAGAAGATGAAAGAGGAAGCTATATCATTTTTGATACCAATGTTTTTGATCAATTCCCCATCATTCATCGAACTCCTGGCGTGAGAAGAGTGAAGGGGTTTTTAGAGAATTCGGACTTAGTTGTTGCTCCCTACGGGGAAGCTCTAAAACTTGCCTATAATTAAGCAGCCTGCTGACTTTTTAGCAAATTCCAGAGCGTTTTTAAGCTATGATTTTTTGCCATGCTAAATGCCGGCGATGTTCCTAAGATGGATAAATAATTTTCTCCTCTATCATAAGTAAACTCAAATGTGACTTGTTCACAAGCAATAATTTCAAATGAGGCAAGTTTATTTACGTTTGAATTTACAATCACGCTTTCTCTGAATTTTCCCTTGTCTTCAGCTTTCATTTTATGAGCCAGCTCAGATTCTTCACAAATAATGTTGTAAAAAATATTCCTTTCTTTCCGCTTCTTTATGCACTCCCTCCAAACATCCATGGTAAAATCATAAAATTTCATAGGCAACAATGATACATGGCCATAAACGGTCGCCCCCCTGGGAACCATATTCCAAAATTTATCGTACATCTCAAGTGTTTTGTTTGCATCCGATACAACCGTTACTTGAGGTATTTCTTTTGTTTTAAGTCTGTACTCCATTAGTTCACTCTCTGCTATTTTTTGCCACTGACTAACAACTCCTAAAATTTTATTAGTATGTTGGGGTAAATAGAATGTATTGCCACTATTTTTTACTCGAGAAATTATCTGCTTTTCAATAAGTGAGTTGCAAACATATTGTGCTGTGCTTGAGCCAATTTTTAAGAGATTAGAAATACGAGACAATGGCAATTGACCCATTTCAAGTAATAGGAGATAAACATCAATTTCTTTTAACGAAAGGCCTATGTTTAAAAGTGTCTTTCTCATTCCAAACAACTTTATATAATCGTTTGGGCAACATTGAGAAGTAATAGTATACTATTTTATACATTAAGTCAATACTTGTTTTCTTGCAGCATCAAGGTTACATTTTTAGTTGAAGTAAATGAGTTATGTATAAAAGCGTAAATTATCTTCTGAACGGGGGTCATTTTATTCATTCCGAGTCCTGTATGCCTCCGGTTGAAGTTGTAATGCTGAAGCCAAAGCTGTAGTTGGTAATTGAGCTCTTCGATGGAGGCATTGAAATGCCAATAGCAGGCTTCACTGTTTTTGAAGGTCTGATGGTAACGTTCTATCTTTCCATTGTGTTGTGGGGTATAGGGTGGGTTTTTACGATGCTCAATGCCCTTGTCTTTCAAGAATTGAGTGAATGCTTTGCTAAATTCTCTACCACAGTCAGTTCGTATGGCCTCAATTTTGAAAGGGCATTGCTCAATGATCTCCTTTATAAAGGCAATACTGGATTCTGCAGTGTGGTTGGGCATCACCCGTGCAAACACAAATCGGCTGCAATCATCAATGACATAATAAACAACCTCTTTTCTCGCATAACCGAATGGAAAGTGGACATCCAGCTGCAGCTCTCGTCCTGGCCTGTCCAGACAGTAAGCTTTTTTCTTCCTTCTCTTGTGTTTGTAATGGGCTCCATAACGCACCTTACGTCGTTTTAGAATACGATAAACTGTTGCTGAATTCATTTTAAATGGCAATTCATCTGCCAACCAGTCTGGCCCCTTAAACGGGTTGTCTTCAGCCAGTGCCATGACCACCTCCTCCATCTCATCGGGAGTTCTGTTCCAAGAGCTACCTCCTTTTGGTCCACTCTTTTTGGGTGCTAGTCCAGCTTCCCCCTCCACACGATATTTAGCCAGCCACTGGCTCACGGTTTTACGACTGACATCCAGGGCAAACATCACGTCTTTTTGACGAATTTCTTTTCGGTCTAGTCTTTTAATGTATTTAATACGTGATTGAATCATTTTATTGCAGGTATAAGCCATAAAACTCTGATTTAAGGATAGGATGAGTATAACTCAAAAATGTAACCTTAATTGCTGCAATCTTAACATAAAAAATAAATTACTACAGTTCTACTGAAGAATATTTATCCTCTATATAAAGCTAAAATATCTAACTTACTTGCTCATTCCTTCAAACATAACTATAACCATCCCCTTGCTCCCCACTCCCCACCTGCTATTCTCAGCTCTCGTAAAGAAAAAAGCCACTTGCCCGGTGGAACTCTCCCTTAGCAAGCAATGTTGCCCTCCCCCCTCCGAATGAAGTGACCCTCCAGTTATTTTATTCACCTACATGGGATCATATGACAACTAAAAGCTTTCAGTTTAAGATTACAAACCATAACTTCATCAAATGAACCTCATTCAAGATGAGTCTTTTTTTGCTACCAATAACACTTAAATAACCATTAACTATCAACCACATGTTCACATTTGACCTCACCCTGACAAGAAACTATAGAATCAAAGCCAAAGATTTAAATGAGGCTGTTGGAAAGTTAAAACAATTTGCCCAAGAAGAAATCACCATCAATAACGATCGACCTGCCGTCATCACCGACACCCATGAAAGTGGAATATTGGTTGAATTTTAGGCCAAAAAAGCTAATCGAATGGAGTGCAAATCAAGAGTTTAGAACATTTGTTCATTAGAATTTTGGACTTAATAGTTACTTGAAAGGGAGTGCTTTAAGTTTGTTATTTAAGGTAAATACTCCTTGGTTTTTACCGTATTATCCACTAGAATCAATCTGATCTAACCCCACACCATGAAGGTCGGTGAAATCAGTCCCAAAAAGAAGGCCGCCCCGAAAAAAAAGAAAACAGTTTTGAAAAAAAAACGTCGTTTTAAGGTCTGCAAATGGCTCCTGGGATTTTTTGGCCTCATTGCTGCACTGCTTTTATTCGCCTACATCAGCTTGGGGGAATTGCGTTTTTTTGCCAACAATATTGGAAGCCTAGCCATGGGTGAAAAAAACTACCTCATCATCCTACAAAACAATTACGAAGTACGACCCACCGGTGGCTTCATCACCGCCTATGGAGAGGTGACTTTTGACAATGGTTTACCCTCAAACATCAGCTTCAACAATTCCTATACCATCGACACCGACACTTATTTTGAGCCACCCTACCCCCACGAATTGCTTTTAAAAAATGAGTGGTACCAGGGCTACACCTTTCGAGACGCCAATTGGCAGCCAGACTTCCC
>JAUHXI010000226.1 GCA_030426875.1 bacterium | reverse complement strand
ACATTCAGCAACGTCTGACTGCCTATAAATCACCTAAACGAATTGCCCTTTCTTCTCGCTTTCCTTTTTTAAAGCGGCCCATTGTTTGGACCAGGAGACGAATACGATCTATTCAAAATGCCTTGAATCCTAGAATCAGATCTCGTTCCTCTGATGTTTTTTTTGACTGTGTTGTAGCTCGTCATCAGTCCTTGCTCAGGCGAAAATTGGGTGATAGCGATCTGCATTTACAAGAACAAAAAGTTAAGAATTTAAAACAAGCGGCCAAGGCTTTGAATGGAGTTGTTATTCAGCCCGCTGATATTTTTTCACTGTGGTCTATCATTGGCCAGCCCCGACGAGACCGTGGTTATGTGGATGGCATGCTGCTTTCAAATGGTCGGGTGGTGGAAGGGGTCGGTGGTGGCCTTTGTCAGCTTTCTAACTTTCTATTTTGGATTTTCATGCATGCCCCCGTCGAAATTGTGGAACGCTATCATCATTCGATGGATGTTTTTCCGGATTCGGGACGTACGCTTCCTTTTGGGAGTGGAGCAACGATTTTGTATAATTTTGTGGATCTAAAATTGAGGAACATTTCAAAACAGCCACTTCAACTCAAATTATGGCTGACGGAAAATCACCTGAAGGGCCAACTGCTTTCGCCAGAGCGTATTTCGGAGAAATTTCATGTGTTTGAGAAGCATCACTGTTTTGTGAAATCTGACAATCAGTGTTTTCGTTACAACCAAATTTATCGCGAAACAAAGCTGGAGGGCAAGGTGGTCGAGACCGAGCACATCACGACCAATTTTGCGCCAACCCTGTATGAGGTGACAGAGGATTATCTTGAACGAAATGGGTTTGAAGTATTGGAATTAGGAAACTTGTGAGTGCGTGATCATTTCTGGAGGAATGCTTTTTTAAGATGTATAATTGAGTCTGTAACATCTAAAACATGAACAAAACGGACGCCAAGAACCGGATTGAAAGTCTAAAAAAATGGCTCAAGAAGTGGAACTACGATTATTTTGTGCTCGATAAAAGTGAGGTCTCCGAAGCGGCGCGAGATCAAATCAAAAAAGAACTTCATGAACTCGAGGCTCAGTTTCCGGAGTTCATCACACCCGACTCCCCCACTCAACGCGTGGGCAGCGCTCTGTCTGGAAAATTTGGAAAGCTCAAACACCTACGAGCCAAGCAATCGTTGATGGATTGCTTTGATGATGAGGAACTTGAAGCCTGGGAAGAACGAAATCTAAAATTGATCCCTGGGGAAAAGCTCGACTATGTGTCGGAATATAAAATTGATGGCCTCAATCTTTCGGTGATTTATGAGAAAGGAAAACTTCACAAAGCCATCACCCGGGGAAATGGGGTTTTTGGGGAGGATGTGACTCACAGCGTAAGAACCATTAAGTCGGTCCCCTTGGAGCTTCAAGAAATTGAAGGATTGAAATTAGAGGACTACCCTGTGATTGAGGCTAGCGGCGAGGTGTTCATGAGTAAGTCCAGTTTTGAAGCCCTGAATGCCGAAGGCGGTCAACAATTTGCCAACCCTCGCAATGCTGCTGCGGGCACGGTCCGACAGCTCGATCCTCAAGTGGCTGCCAGTCGTAATTTGGAGATGTTTTTTTACACCCTCAATGTTTACGGGGATTCAAAGTTCCCCAATCCTCAATCCCAAAAAGAAAGCTTGGAGCTCTTACAGTCGCTTGGACTCAGGGTCAACCACCATTTCGTCCATCATTCAGACCTCAACTCTGTGAAAAAAGAAATGAAGCAGGCTGAAAAAATTCGAGATGACTTGGGCTATTTGATTGATGGATTGGTGATCAAGGTAAATTCGTTTCGTCATCAAAATTTGTTGGGTTCCACCGCAAAAGCCCCTCGCTGGGCCATTGCCTACAAGTTTCCTGCTGAACAATCGACCTCGAGAGTCCTCGACATTGAAATTCAAGTGGGACGCACAGGAGCCTTGACCCCTGTGGCTATTTTGGAACCAACTCAAGTCGCAGGTAGCACAGTGAGTCGAGCCACACTACACAATCAAGATGAAATTGAACGAAAGGATG
>JAUHXI010000225.1 GCA_030426875.1 bacterium | reverse complement strand
TCAGCAACAACCCCCTTGAAGAAATCGAAGCGGTCAAACTTCCGGTTCATACTGCAGCCTGGGAATCGGGCAAGGAAGTCGGAAAACTCTCTTATTTGACCGTGGCCATGTTGGGTGATGTGGTGGCCAACGTATTCACTAAATTCAGCGTGCCTGAGGGTGTGGCGGGGCCTGTAGGTATCTTTAAAATGACGGAGCAGGCTAAAGAAAGAGGCTTCATAGACCTCCTTCAACTGATGGCCATTCTTTCTATTTCTTTAGGAGTCATCAACATCATGCCTTTCCCTGCATTGGATGGAGGACGGTTTTTGTTCATCATTTTTGAAACGATTTTAGGTAAAAAACCCAATGCCAAGTGGGAGGCCATCATTCATGGCATTGGATTCATCTTACTCATAAGCTTGATTTTGCTCATCACGTGGAAGGATATTTTTGGATAAACAGATAAATCACTTTTAAACCATCTTAAATAAAGCTATATTATAAATAGTATAAATTTAAATGGTGAATTCAAAAGTTTATGTTTAAAGTAAAATTCCGACAAGCGCACTCTGGAAACAGCTTGATATTTACACTTGGCTACATTGCCGTAGCATGTTCTTTTATATTTTATTACTTTGGCTTAACCGAAGTAGTAGACTTTGCGAATGATGCAAATAAAAAAATAGTAGCACTACTGGCTTGTGTCATACTCTTAGGCCCAGCTGTGATAATCGGAAAAAAGACCGCTCATCAGTATGGAATAAGGATAGAAAAAAACATGCTAAGCCTCTTTATCAATGGAAAAATATCTAAACACCTGGACCTAAAAGAAATTAAACACATGCGGTCAAAAAGTGGGTCCATGAATTCATTAAATATATACAAAACGTCCAATGAGCTTATTCTCAATGTAACACCCAATGAGCCAGCAGAAGCTGAAGAAATAATTACAAAAATCACAAAAGCGATTCAAGAAAAAGTGGAATTTAGAGTCAGCACAACGAAACAAAAAAATTCTTTTGCAGATTACACTACACGCAATTTTTACAAAGTCTAATTTATAGTAACATCTCTTGTTCAAGGCATACTTTTAGGGATGGTTTTTTGCATTTTCTTTACGCCGTCACATCCAATAATCGCGTCAACTCAGATTGCTTTTCAAATGCAAAATCCTAGCTTAATATGAGAGCCCAAAACAAAAAATAAAAAGAAGCTGTGGTCCCTCCAGGCCCTACTTTTGTATTTCTAATTTTGCTTTTTTCGATGGATTTAAAAGAGCTGTGGATCAAAATCATCGAGTCCCTCGCTAAAGATTTGCCCCGCCCCCAAATCCTAACCTGGTTCAACAAAACAACTATCCTCAGCAAAGAAGATCAGATTTTAAAAATTGGACTACCACTCCCCTACTTTCTAAATTGGCATCAAGCGCATCTGGCTAAAAAAACACTGAAAGCCGCTCAAGCAATTCATCCCGAAATCAGCGAGGTACATTATCTTGTAGACATTTCACTAATTGAAACCAATCCGCAAGCGCTCGATGTACTCAAGCACTTCCCCACTGGACCTGGGCGAAAATTACCTAAACAACCCGTCACCAAATCAAAAGAAGGCATTGTTTCCAGGGTCCTCAACTCAGACTACAAACTGAGTAATTTCATCACGTCACCAGACAATCAGTTGGCACATGCCGCCTGCCAAAATGTAGCCCGCTATCCAGGGCAAAATTACAACCCCCTTTTCATTTACGGAGGGGTAGGACTCGGAAAGACACATTTGTTGCAAGCCACAGGGAATGAGGTTTTAAAAAACGACCCGCAAGCTTTTGTGGTCTACACAACCACCGAAAACTTCACCAACGAAGTGGTCCAAGCCATGCGCACCAAGAACATGGAATTCATTCGAAAAAAATACCGTCGAGTGGACGTACTCATCATTGACGATATCCAATTCATCGCCAACAAAGAGCGAACCGAAGAGGAATTTTTTCACACCTTCAATGCTCTCTTTGAATCCGGGAAGCAAATCATCATTAGTTCTGACAGACCTCCGCAAGAGCTAAAATTATTGAGCGAACGGCT
>JAUHXI010000224.1 GCA_030426875.1 bacterium | reverse complement strand
TCACCATGATGAGGATGCGAAGGATTCCTTTCTTCATTTTTTTTAGTTAAAAAGAGCCTGGATAAGAGGGTACCGTATTTTTTCGGTTCGGTAAATAGAATGTGAATAAAAAAGCTGCCTTAAAGCATCTTTCCTGCCAAATAAGCACTCAATTCTTCAATTTTTACCCGTTCTTGCTCCATTGTATCCCGGTCTCGAACTGTCACGGAGTCATCCTCCAGGCTGTCAAAATCCACTGTCACACAAAATGGGGTGCCAATTTCATCCTGACGACGGTAGCGCTTGCCCACATTCCCGCTGTCATCCCATTGAGTGCGAAAATGTGGTTTCAGTTTTTTGTGGATGTCACGGGCTTTCACCACTAATTCCTCCTTATTTTTCAAAAGGGGAAATACAGCCACTTGAACCGGGGCTAGTTTGGGCTTGAATTTCATCACCGTTCGCTCAGAACCGTCTTCCAATTTCTCTTCATGATAGGCGTCAATCAAAACCGTTAAAACCGTTCGATCACAGCCAAAGCTGGGTTCAATCACATGGGGCAAATAGACCTCATTGGTGTGAGGGTCACGGTACTTCAGATCCTTTCCACTGAATGCTTCGTGTTGAGCCAGGTCATAATTACCCCGATCTGCCAAGCCCTGAAGCTCTCCCCAGGTTTCCACCGCATCAGTTTTGCCAAAAGGAAAACGATATTCCACATCAAAGGTCATGCTTGAATAATGGGATAATTCATCAGAATTGTGCTCTCTAAAGCGCAAATTTTCTTCTCGAATGCCTAAAATTTCAGTGAAAAACCGTTTACTTTCAGCTTTCCATTCCGCATAGCGGGCTTCTTTTTCATCCGGATGGACAAAGTACTCAATTTCCATCTGCTCAAACTCTCGGGTTCTAAATATAAAGTTCCCGGGGGTGATCTCATTTCTAAATGCCTTGCCGATCTGGCCAATGCCAAAGGGGACTCGAACCCGACAGGTGTCGATGATGTTTTTAAAATTCACAAAAATCCCTTGGGCTGTTTCAGGTCGCAAATAAACTTCAGTCGTGCTCTCCTCCACCACGCCTTGATGAGTTTTAAACATCAAATTGAAGGTTTTGGCCTCCGTCCAGTCCACTTTGTCGCATTCGGGGCAGGGGACCTGCTCCTCCATCAGTCGACCGTGCAACTGCTCCAGTTTAACCGAAGCGGCTTGTTCCACTCCTATCCTTTCCTCCAAAAGCTTATCCCCTCGATGTCTTGTCTTACACGATTTGCAGTCGATTAAAGGGTCGCTAAAACTGGCGATGTGACCACTAGCTTCCCATGTTTTAGGGTTCATCAAAATCGCAGCATCAAGCCCCACCATGTCATCACGATCTTGCACAAAGGTTTTCCACCACACATCTTTCACATTTTTTTTAAGGATGGATCCATAAGGCCCATAATCCCAGGTGTTGGCCAAGCCGCCATAAATTTCTGAGCCGGGATAGACAAAGCCACGACGTTTACACAAAGAGACAACTTTTTCCATTAAATTTTCTTCCATGGGATGAGGGGGTGTTATGAGCTCGGGCTTTAAGGTTGCTATAAAATGTTTTATGCACTTTTATTTGCGAATCCTGATCTAGGTGAGTCGTGAGGTCTTATTTTGAAAGTAGGCTGCTCTTGAGGGAGTTTATCCTTAAATAGAAGCCATTGGTCCAATCCGCTGAGCCCGTCCCAGAGTCCACAACTCCTGCGTTCACGTCTGGGTAACTGTGGCCATTTAGAGATTGATCAGACCAGATAAAGTTCAGATCAGTGCCCAATAACTGGCTAAAGTCTGTATCAGAAGCCGTAAAAATACCAGCAGTGACATCCGCATTCACAAAGATTTGACCTGCATTTTCTTGATTTGATGCGGTGAGGCCAGTGAGTGAATCGCTGTCATCCTCAAGGCTAGTATTGATCGAATCATCTGCGTTTGAACCGTTGACTGTGGCGCTTAAGCTGTAATTTTCTGTATCGCCTGAGTCGATGAATTCAGCCTCATCGAAGCTCACAATGACCTGATGAAGGCCATCGGTTAAGACACCTCCTCCATTTGAG
>JAUHXI010000223.1 GCA_030426875.1 bacterium | reverse complement strand
GAATGTTTTGGCCCATGAACTCCTACAAGAGGCTCCCAAAGGCACCCGAAAATTAAAAGCTGAACAGATCTTTAAAGCTGTGACTCAAGTTTATAAACGCATTGAAGGCGGCTATGCCGTGATGGCCATGATTGCTGGACACGGACTCCTGGCTTTTCGTGATCCCAATGGGATCCGACCATTGATTGTGGGACAGCGTAAGACCAGTGGGAAAACCGAATATCTTGTGGCCTCGGAAAGTGTTGCCATTCAATCCATGGGCTTTAAAGTTATACGAGATGTCCAACCTGGTGAAGCAATCTATATTGACGAAAAGAATCACGAATTCCACTCCTATCAGTGTGTGCCAGCCACTCCTACACCCTGTATTTTTGAATTTGTCTATTTGGCCCGTCCAGACAGCTTTATCGATGGCATCAGTGTCTATAAAACCCGTTTAAGAATGGGGAAAAAATTGGGCATGCAGATTAAAAAGGACCCTGACAGACCTCAAATCGATGTGGTGATCCCTGTTCCTGAAACAAGCCGCCCCATTGCCATGGCTCTGGCGGAGGTATTGAAAGTGAAATACCGAGAAGGGTTTGTAAAAAACCGATACGTAGGGCGAACCTTCATCATGCCGTCCCAACATTTAAGACAGAAGTCGATCCGTTATAAATTGAGCACGATACCGCTTGAATTTAAGAATAAAAATGTGCTGCTGGTGGATGATAGCATCGTCCGTGGAAATACAAGTCGGAAAATTGTTGAAATGGTGCATGAGGCGGGAGCCAATAAAGTCTACTTTGCCTCAGCCGCTCCACCGATTGTGATGCCTGATGTCTACGGCATCGACATGCCAACCCGCACGGAATTGATTGCCAATCGATTGACCATCCCCCAAATTGCACAGCAAATTGGGGTGGAAAAATTGTATTATCAAAAGGTTGAAGATTTGCTGGACTCAGCAAGGGAGGGGAATAAAAAAATCAAAGAGTTCTGCTGGTCTTCAATGGGAGGACCTTATCCGGCCGGGAACATCACCGAAGCGGTGCTGCAACGGGTTGAGCAGGAGCGCTTTGCGTATGAGACGACGGAGGGGACGGTGGATGGAGAGCAGATGAAGATGGAGTGTATTTAAGGTTTAAAAGAATGGATTTGTCTCATTTAAAAGATTTTTAATAAAATCAATACCACCTCACCATGAAAATCCTATTGATCGGAAGCGGGGCTCGTGAACACATCATGGCCAAAAAAATAAAAACCTCCCCACAGTGCGACGAACTTTTGGTATTCGGAAGTGCCAAGAATCCTGGCATCAAAACATTCACCACTCACTACCACGTGGGTGATTTGATGGACAACGACGCCATTGTAGAATTTGCTAAGCACCATCAAGCTGATCTTGCTGTGGTGGGACCCGAAGCCCCCATTGCCAATGGGGTGGTTGACGCACTTCAGACGGCTGGAATTGCCTGCGCCTCCCCCACTCAAAAAATGGGACAATTAGAAAGTTCAAAAGGGTTCACCCGAGAACTGTTGTTGAAATATGGAATTGAAGGCAACCCCCAGTTCAAAGTCTTCGAATCAGAAGAAGGCATGAGGGAATTTGCGAAGAATGTGGGGGAATTTGTAGTGAAGGCGGATGGATTACATGGGGGGAAGGGTGTTCTTGTTCAAGGGGATCATTTTGAGTCGTTGGAAGAAGGCATTGAGGCGGCGAAGCAATTCATTGCATCTGATGGACATGTGGTGATTGAAGAGAAATTAATCGGCCAAGAATTCAGCTTGATGAGTTTTTTGGACGGAAAACATGCGGTGGACATGCCCCCTTCTCAGGATCACAAACGGGCTTACGAAGGAGATAAGGGGCCCAATACCGGAGGCATGGGAACTTACAGTTACCCCAAACTCCTTCCTTTTTTAAAAGCGGAGGATGTGGAGGCGGCGCATCACATCACAGTGAAAGTGGCCAAAGCGCTTCAGGAGGAATTGGGCGACCCATTCATCGGCATCATGTACGGCGGCTTCATGATCACCAAAAATGGAGTCAGGCTGATTGAGTATAACGCCCGCTTTGGCGATCCAGAAGCTATGAATGCCC
>JAUHXI010000222.1 GCA_030426875.1 bacterium | reverse complement strand
CAGGTTCTGGTTTAATGTCTCCCATCTTGAGAATGCGGAGATTCTTTTTGGCTGTGAAAATTTCGAGTGCCTCCGCCTCAAAATCAGGCGCAATCACGACTTCGAAAAATTTACTAATAATGTGCTCAGCGATGGCTTTGGTGACAGGTCGGTTGAGACAGATGATCCCTCCAAAGGCTGATTTAGGATCACAAGCATAGGCATTTTCATAGGCAGTGAACAGGTCATCAGCGGTGGCAATGCCACAAGGATTGGCATGCTTGATGAAAGCCACGGTCGGTTCAGAGAATTCACGGACGAGGCTGAGGGCGCCATCGGCATCCATGATGTTGTTGTAGCTCATCGCTTTACCTTGTAATTGCTGGGCAGAAACGAGGCTGGCTTCTGCATGACCAGGAACATCTTTGTAAAAACTGGCTTTTTGATGAGGGTTTTCACCATACCTGAGATCGGTTTGTTTTTCGACAATCAGATGTTTGGTTTTGCCACCTGTCAAATATTCGGCAATCAAACTGTCGTACCGGGCGGTTTGAACAAAGACTTTTTCGGCCAGGCGTCGTCGGGTTTCGGGGGTGGTGTCACCGCCTTTTTCGATTTCTTGGAGGACGCTCACATAGTCAGCGGGATCGGTGACCACGGTAACGGACTGGTAGTTTTTGGCGGCACTGCGGAGCATGCTGGGGCCGCCGATATCAATATTTTCGATGGCCTCTTCCAAGCTCACGCCTTCTTTTTGAATGGTCTGCTCAAAGGGATACAAATTCACCACCACCAAATCGATCATTTCGATGCCATTGTCGCTGGCAACGGTCATGTGTTCTGAATTGTCTCGCAAAGCCAAGAGTCCCCCGTGGATTTTGGGATGAAGGGTTTTTACCCGCCCATTCATCATTTCGGGAAAGCTGGTATAGTCGGTGACATCCATGACGTCGATGCCGCTTTCGCGCAGTAATTTGGCAGTGCCACCGGTGCTGAGGATTTGCACGCCTTTTTTGGCTAACTGTTGTGCAAATGCGGCGATGCCGGTTTTGTCGGAGACGGAGATGAGGGCTCGTTTGATCATTTTGAGGGTGATTAGTGGTCAGTGGTGAGTGGCCAGACCGATTTTAAATTTTCAACTTGATTATAGCGGAGTGATTTTTTTCTTCCAGTACAAGAAGGCTTTACAAAAAATTTATTTGTGATACGATGGGCTTGCCTTACCCTCCAACCCTCCAAATAATGTCACGAAGAAGTAGGCCTACTTCAGGGCCTCCTCATACCCCTGCGCATGCAGCGCAATTAGATTTACTTAATACGCCGCAAGCTAAAAAAGCCCCCAGTGATTCAAAAGCCTCCGGTGATTCAGCTGAAGTTGATCCAGCACGGTTTGAATGTGCCTTAAGATGGTTAGCACTTAATGATGAGCCTGGAAATGAACAGGAGAATGATTCTTGGGTACCAATTCGAATAGATTTTGAATCACCAAATGGACCACTTTTTTTAGTGCCCGTGATTCAAAATTTAAGAAATGCTCTTGAACATTGCCTTGAATCGGGAAAAACAGACGTGAGAGCAAATACAGATAGTGGAAACTTAGAAGTGAGCTGGCTAAGATTAATGATAATTGGTAGAGATAAATTCACACGTATTATTGAAGACTTTATGGAGAACCGTGGAATACCAATAGATATTGAAGTCACAGAAAGTGAAATAATAGTTAAACCAGATATTGCATGTGATTTACGTCCTTCTGAACTAACTGGTTCAGACGGATATGATCTAAGCACTGAGATGCCTGGATCCGCTTACTATGAAACAGGTTATGAAAACCGCCGTTCGGCGTAAGTGCTTCATTTTTAATTATCTTTTGGGGAACTTATAAAAAACCAATCAACATTTCTCTTCTAGGTCTTTTTTATAGTTAAAAAAAATAATATTTTTTGAGCAAAATTTTTATTCAATAATTACGTAATTAATTACGTAATTATTTGAAATAAAATCATTCTAGCAAGTAAAATAAAGCTTTAGAGGATAAGAGTGTATTTTTTAGGTCATCAATCAGCTCTTTTAAAAAATTAAAATTTGAATCAAAATACTGTTA
>JAUHXI010000032.1 GCA_030426875.1 bacterium | reverse complement strand
ATACGAAGTTGATTGGTTTCTCGTGCATTGTCCTTATCAAAAACCAATTGGGTGCCAGGTAGATCTAACAACTCAGAAAAATAAAATAGATGAGGGCTAAAGTTTATATCATTTGCTTTCACTTCAAACAATTCCAGCACTTGATCCCCCTCCACTATACAAAAATCCACCTCTTGACCATTACGCTTTCTTAAAAAATTTAAATGAAGCGGGCGGCCTTTTATATTTTTTTGATGGTAGACTTGTTTGAGTAAGTTAACGGCCACAAAGTTTTCAATTTTTATACTACGCTCACTTTTGACCAGGCCTGTGTCAAAAAAATAGAACTTAGATTCCCGCTTGATGGCGCGGGCGATGTTTTTTGAAAAGGGAGAAACTCTAAAGACAATGTACAATGCCTCAAGAATCTCGATGTAACGTTTGACGGTATGCGGAGAAATGCCCACATCTTCAGCAATGGAATTTAAAGAAACAGGTGAGCCCACTTTGGTTCGCAATAACTCAAAAACCAGGCGAAATGCATTCAAATCTTGAACACTGGCCAAAGTAAGTATATCAAATCTTAAAATCCCTTCTATATATTCACTCCTCCACCGTGCCATTTCACCCTTATCTTCCTCCAAAAAAGACTGAGGAAAGCCACCTGACTCAAGAAGGTGTTCGATGTCGTATTGTGGAAAGGTTCTCATCACTTCCTTAGGCGACAAAGGAAGAAGGTGATGAATGTGAAAACGACCCACAAGGGAATCCCCTCCAAACCGGTAGGTGTCTAAGCCAGCGCTACCGGTGACAAGGATGTGGACTGGAGTTTTTTGGCGAACGCGAGTGGTGTCATATAGACCTTTTAGATAATTCTTCCATTCAGGCATTTTGTGAAGCTCATCAAATACCAATAAATCTGTATTTTGAGGCCAATTTTTACCCTTGATAGTGACTCGATCTTCCACGGCATCATGATTTAAATACTGAGGGTGTTTGTATTTTTTCATGATCTGCAAGGCCAGCCACGTTTTACCGACTTGCCTAGGCCCTGCAATGAATACCATCTTCTTTTTCAAATCCTTTAAAATTTGCTTTTTTTGAATGCGCTTTAAGCTCATGAAAAGTGAAATAGTGCTAAATCTTATGTCATTATTGCACAATAATGCAAAAAAGTCACGACAAATTTGTAATTGACTACAAATTTGTCACATCAAATCGATTTCTTCTTTCATTATGGAAATCTGACCCCTCCTTCATTCCAACACACTTAAGATCTAATCTTAAGCACCCTTGGCCTTAAGCGGCTATAACTCACTTTAGGAGGGGGCAGTGGTTAGTGTGATCAGGGGGGCAGCCTTTTATTTTTAGCAATGCTAAAAATAAGAGAGGGTGGTTCAGCTTACCGCTAACCGCTTATCACTTACCGCTTCCAAATCGTTGTGAGCATAAGAAAGACAGTTAAACTTTGCGTAATGCGAGCTATGATATCATCTCACAATTGACTAACTACCTTTCGAGCATCATTGACATTAGCAACCTCCTTCAATCGTTTGGGCAATTCGCTCAATCTACAACTTTCACAATAAACCCTAGCGCCGCCAGGGCTTGTGGGTAAAATCAAGGCTTCAAAACGTCCCCCTCTAATATGCTGAATGGCCAACTTATACACCTTTCCATTATATTCAAAACGAAAGGTGGAAGGACCCACCGCTTCAGAAGAAGCGATGATGGGACCGATGTTTTGGAACCCCATCAATCTCAATTTTTCGATCAAAGCTGCTTCTTGCTCTTTTTTAAGGGGGTAAACGGTTGTTACGTCCGATGGTTTACGCGTGTTTTCTGGGCGACAACCAGGTAAAATGAGACATGAACTCAGCATGAGTCGAAGCCAACCTCTAAATCTAAAATCAAAATTCGGAGGGGTTCGCAAAGAAGGGGTGGTGGAGGGCATATTAAAAAATTGGGCAATGGATTAATATTTTTTTGCCGAACATTAATACATTAAATGAAAAATTTTGTCAATGGTATTCCTCTTCTTTTTCATATTATGCTAGAATGAAGGCATCCAAAATCAAGAAACCATGACAGCAACCACCGTTATCATCTACATCCTCCTCCTTCTCTCTTTTTTCGTCATTAGCGGACTGATCCTTCGACACACGGTTAAATTCCGCTACCTGAGCAACCGATTCACCTACGTTGTGGGGATTTTTGCCCTCATCGCCTTTGTCACACTGATCTTTACCTTGTATTTAATGTTCCAAGTGGACAACAATACTTCAAACACAACAACGACCTCAACTACAACAAGCAATGATTCGGATTTAAATTTTTGAGTGTGTAGCCCATTCAAATTAAAAAAATAACCCAGATATTCGGGATAAACTCGAAGATGATAAAAGAAAAATGAACTACCTCACCCCTGCCATCACAGCCCTACTCCTGACGGTGCTCGCTGGCTTTTTTGCCTTAAAATACTTCCCCAAATGGGGGCTTTTGGACAACCCTAAAAAATATAAGTTAAAGCGGGAGCCCATCCCCTACCCTGGTGGAATTCTATTATATTTTGTATTTGTGATTCTATCTTTTATTTTTTTGGAACACACCACCAAGCTTTACGGACTTTTATTGGGAAGTGGCATTTTAGTCTTGGTCAGTTTCATTGACGACCGCATCAGTCTACCTGCTTGGTTAAGGATTTTAGTTCAAGTACTGGTGGCTGGTTTTATGATTGTGAGTGGAATTGGAGTCGAAGCCATTACGAATCCTTTTGGCGGTTCAATTGCCTTAGATCAGCTTAAATTCACCTTGGAATTTGGAGGTGGAAGTACAGAAATTTTGGCTTTTTCCAGTCTTTTTACTTTGATTTGGATCGTGGTGATCGTCAACACCATGAATTGGATGGATGGTGTGCCAGGTTTGACGAGTGGGCTGACCTTTATTGGGGGCTTGACCTTATTTTTTCTCAGCATTTCAGACATGGTGAGTCAGCCTGAAACGGCCTCACTTGCCATCATTGTGGCCATGATTGCTTTAGGCTTCTTATTCTTCGACTTTTTCCCACCCAAAATCATCATTGGAGACTCGGGATCGATGTTTTTTGGACTGCTTTTGGCCGTTCTTGCTATTTTTTCGGGAGGGAAGATCGCTACGGCCTTCTTGATTCTCGGCTTTCCAATCATGGATGCAGTTTACGTTATCATGCGCCGGATTTATAATCGTCAGGCGCCGTGGAAAGGTGGAGAATGGGACAATGAGCGTAAAGCAGTTCATCTTCACCATCGTCTTTTGGAATTTGGCCTCAGTGAGCGCCAAGTCTTGCTGGTGATTTATGCTTTGGCAGCACTTTATGGAATTTCTGCCCTATTTTTGGGCACTCAAGGTAAATTCTGGGCCATTGTTTCTATTTTTGTACTGTCGTTTTTAATCGCCATTGCCCCTAAGATGAAAAAAAAGTGACCATTCGTCATTCCGAATGAAGCAAAGCGCAATGGAGGAATATTTTCTAAATATCCAAAAAACCACTAAACCAGATTGCAAATCTGCTTCAGCTAAAGTGATCTTAATTAATTTTGAATATTAAATGTTAAATAATAAATATCAAAATAAAGCATTTAAAATTCAAAGTTTAACATTTAACATTTAATATTTCACAAAAATGCTCCCCAAACGCCTCGGTCGCAAAACCATCCACCGCAGCCCCTGGGTCAACCTTCATGTGGATCAGGTAGAAATGCCGTCTGGAAAAATCATTGAAGAATATCATTTTATCGACTTTCCTCAAGAGGGTGTGATGACCCTTTTTAACAATAAAAAGGGGGAAATATGTTTTGTGAAAGTGTACCGATACCACACTCAAAAGCTCTCGTGGGAACTGCCTGCTGGATCAATTGAAGAAGGAGAAGAACCTATTGAGGCAGCGGCTCGTGAGCCACTTGAGGAAAGTGGGTATGAGGTGGTGAATCTTAGAAAAATTTATTCCTATAATACACTAAATGGAACCTCTAATGGCAAAATTCATACCTTTTTTGGCGAACTTAAAAATGGAACGCAAGTGGCATTTGATGAGAATGAGGTGAAGGAAGTGGCGTGGTTTTCGGTGGAAAAAGTGAAGGCGATGATTCGAAGTCAGGAGATTACAGATGGGGAGACGTTAACAGCGTTGTTGTTGTATGTGAACGAGGATCAACTCAGCTAATAAACTTGCTGAAGCAGATTGTAAATCCGCTTCAGCTAAAGTACATATGCCTATAAAATTTCTCGAAGGTAAAAAATCCTTCATTCTCATCACCGTCCTTCTCCTCATCACACTCCTCCTCTACTTTTTGGTGGGGAGAGGAACAGCTTTTATCTTGATGAGTTTTTTCACATTCATCACAGCGGGACATATTCTGATAAAAGTCATCGATCAAAAATACAACAATAAATACATCCACCTTCTTAAGATTGCCTCTCGAAGCTTCTTATTAATAACTGGAATCTTGGCGGTTTATATTTTGACCCGAGTTAGCCTGTCTCAATTCAGTTGTGAAGAAATTCCGGAAAATATGGAGGTAGACTATTTGATTGTTCTGGGATCGGGCTTGAAAAATGGGGATGAGCTCTCAGAGATGTTAGAAAATCGACTCATTAAGGCATTGGAAGTTTTGGAAGAATATCCAAATTTAACAGTCATCGTTTCTGGTGGTCAAGGTGAGGATGAGTTGATTTCTGAAGCGGAAGCGATGGCAAATTATTTGATTGAAAATGGCATTTCAGAGGCCCAGATCATCCTAGAAAATGAATCTCGTTCAACGCGAGAAAATCTCTTTAATAGCGTGGAAAAAATTGATAGAATGAGTGGCCAGACACCGATGATTCTAGTGAGCAGCGATTTTCATTTGTTCCGTGCGAAAATGATCGCTGAGCATCTTGATTTGCAACCCACTGGAGTTTGCAGCTCGACCGATCTCATTCTGAAGGGGAATTATATGATTCGGGAGATTCCGGCGGTAGTGAATGATTGGTGGAGATTTTAATTTTCATGGATCTGTAAGGATGAAAAATCTTGCATCCAGAGAGACGGCATAGTGATAAAGAAATATGAAAAATGCTAAACTCATCTTAAAAGAAACCGGCCTACTCGCTTTAAAATCACCCAAATACTGGACGATTATTTACCATGTTCTTAAGGCCTATTTTGGCCAGTCGAAACAAGTGGAAGTTTTTTTGTCCTCTTATTTATTCTCTCGACACATTGATGATGTACTAGATCTAGATCGAAAAATTGATGAAGATCCAGAAGTTTATGTGAGAGAAATTTTAGAGGCAATGGAAGGGCGAGGCACAGGTCCCGAAATTGTAAAATTGTATCGATTTGCCATTGTTCATTTAACCGAAATGGCTAGAGAAAGTGACAATCCCCAGGAAAGTTTCAAGCGTATGATCGAAAAGGGAATGTTACTTGATTATCATCGAGCCAAAGCCAGACAAATTTTAACAACCCCAGAATTAAATCAGTATTTTAAAGACAGTTTTGAGCCTGTATTTGATTTATTATTGATGATAGCTGGGTCTGAGCAAAGAGCTAAAGATGTTCCGGAGGCTGCACTAGCCTCTGGAATGATCTACAGTGTTAGAGATATACGAAGAGATTTGGAGGTTGGCATCATCAATATTCCATCTGAAGTGCTAAGCTCATCTAGCTTACACGGTAGCAATCAGTTTGATAAACAAGATGTTTTAGGGATCCACATCTGGCAAACTGGATCAAGGGCCAGGCTGAAGAGGGGGAAAGGCTTTTGTCTCAGTGGAGAAAGAATTTAACAGATGCTGGTGCAAGACAAACATGCCTTCCTCTCATCAAACAAATGGAACGATTTTGCTGGCTCTATAAAAGAGGACTTCATCCTTAAAATGAGGTATAATGTGGTCCAGGTTTGTTTGATTTGACTTCAAAAAAAGGTTGCCTTAAAAACCTCTGAACCACTCTGCAAGAGTGCTCCAACAACAACTCGTAATTCGTAACTCGTCATTAAATTGTCCATCTACTCCGTTCGGCCCGAACTCCTCCCACTGGCCCGCAAAATCATCCTCCGTCTGACGGAAGAAACTGACCTGGATGAAAAAAAATTGAAACTCATTCGCAATAAAATGACCAAGGTGAATGGCGGTGTTTTGCCGAAAAATTTGGAGTTGATTCAAGCCTATCGAGAACTGTTGGTGGAAAAGAAAATTGAAGAGAGTCCGATGATCCTCAAGGTCATTCAAAAACGTAAAGTGAGGACGCTGTCGGGGATTGCAAACATCACTGTTTTGACCAAGGATTTGGGTTGCCCCGGACTCTGCATCTTCTGCCCGACGGAAAAAGGAATGCCCAAGAGTTACCTGAGTAACGAACCGGCCATGATGCGGGCGGTGCGGAATGAGTTCAGTGCATACAAACAAGTCAAAACCCGTTTGAACGGATTGATGGCGCAGGGGCATGACATCACCAAAATTGACATCCGGACCGCGGGGGGGACCTGGGGCGCGGTGCCACTGTGGTACCGGGATCGCTTTTTGAAAGGGATTTATTTGGCCTTGAATGAGGGACCGGGTGAATTCATTGACCATTCGGATGAGGACATTAAGGCCATGGACCTACAGGAACTCATCGAGCAAAATGAAGATGCAGAATGTCGCTGTGTGGGATTGTGGGTGGAGACTAGGCCCGATTGGGTGGATGAGGAGGAGCTGAAACTGCTCCGAAGTTATGGGGTCACAGGAATCGAACTGGGCATTCAAACCACGGATGATCCGGTGAATGATTTTAATAAACGGGGGCATGGACTGGCGGAATCGCTTCATGCGACCAAAATTTGTCGGGATGTGGGCCTAAAAATCTGCCATCATTTGATGCCCAACCTTCCGACTGCGACGGTGGCATCGGATTTAAAATCGGGACGGGATTTATTTGAATTGGAAGGACTACGACCTGACTATTTGAAGGTTTATCCCACCATGGTCACGCCGTTTTCGGATTTGGAAAAGATGCTCGAAAAAGACCCTTCAATTCACACAGCCTACACGGATGATGAACTGATTGAAATCATCGCCACGATTAAAAAAACCATCCCACGCTATTGTCGCATCATTCGCATCATCCGAGATATTCCAGCCGAGAGCATCATCATTGGGTCTAAAAAATCAAACTTGAGACAGATCATGCAACGCATGGGGGTTCATTGTGAGTGTGTGCGGTGTCGAGAAATCCAGGATCACCCGATTGAGGACTACGAATTACGGGTCATGCGCTATCAAGCCAATGAGGGGGAAGAGTTGTTCATTTCGATCGATGAAACCACGTTGGACAAGTTGATTGGGCTCTGTCGTTTGCGCTTTCCGAGTGGTCCGGAAAACTCCATGTTTGAGGAATTGAAGGGGGCCGCACTGATTCGAGAACTGCATGTCTACGGTCAACAAGAGGGGCTTTCGAGCGGGAGTGTGCCCTCTAAATCCCAACACCGAGGCTTTGGAAAGAAGTTGATGCAAAAGGCCGAAGAGGAGGCCCAGGCGAAGGGCTTTAAAAAAATTGCAGTGATCTCAGCCGTGGGAACCCGGGCCTATTATCGGAAGTTGGGATATGCGTTGGAGGGGACGTATATGACAAAAACGATTTAATAATTAGTGATTAGTGATTAGTAATTTTAGATCTTAAAACCTATTCAAAATCTCCCGATTTCATCCATTTTTACCTCTTTTTCACCACTATTTCGTTACTCGTCGTTCATTTAGCCATACCAAACCACACTCCTCGTGCCTTGCATTGACTAAAAAGAGATAAAATCATCTAAAATGGAGATTTTGGAAAGGCTCAGATTTAAAATAGGAAAATCAGAAATCTCCTAAAAATGCCTCAATGATTAAAAGAGAGTTCCCCCCAAACATAACATTTGAATTCCCCTGGCGTCCTTATCAAGCCCGGGTTTTGGAGGAATTGGAAGCTCATTTAGATGACAATCATTTGAACATTGTGGCGGCCCCGGGTTCGGGCAAGACCATCTTGGGGTTGGAAGTGATGTTGAGAATCGACAAGCCAACCCTAATTCTCGCGCCTTCCATCGCCATTCGGAATCAGTGGGTGCATCGCTTCACTGAGCATTTTCTTAACACTGAAAAACCACCTGAGTGGATTTCAACCTCAATCAAGCAACCCAAATTCCTCACCGTTTCGACCTACCAAGGCCTGCATGCTGCTTTTTCAGGTAAAAAAGAATTGAAGGAGGAGGAATTGGCGGAAGAGGAGGGGGAGCTAGTCGATGTCCATGAGCTAAAAAATGATCAGACCGATGCAGAGCGTGTGATTGAGAGCCTTAAAAAACAAGGCCTGCAAACCATTGTGATTGATGAAGCCCATCACCTTCGCAATGAATGGTGGAAAAGTTTGGTAATATTGAAGGAAGGTTTGGACAAGCCTCATGTCGTGGCTTTGACCGCCACCCCACCGTATGATGTGAGCCCAGAGCAATGGCATCGTTATCAAAATTTATGCGGTCAAGTTGATGCCGAGATCCCTGTTCCAGAGCTGGTGGAAGCAAAAAATCTTTGTCCCCATCAGGATTATATCTACCTCAATCAACTGTCAGAAAGTGAAGAGGAAACCATTTTGCAATTCAAACAGAGCGTTCTAGAATTGTTTGAGCACATCAAGCAAAGCCCCCAACTCCTACAAATCGTTCGGGAGCACCCTTGCTTAAAAGACCCAGACGCAAACATCGAAAAAATCCTCAAACAACCAGACTATTTTTCGAGCCTTGTGATTTATTTAAAAGCTTGCTCTCGTTATTATCAATTTAAGCCAGAATTTTTTAAAATTCTGGGCACTAAAGAGCGGCAAATTCCTCAATTTTCCATCGACTGGGCGGAGATCCTTTTGGAAAACATGTTTTATAACGATGAATTCTTTCAAGAGCATCACAAAGATTTTCTGGACGAACTCAAGCAGAAGGTGAAAAAGTGCGGGGCAATTGAGAAGCGGAGGGTTTTTTTGAAGGAAAATCGAGAAATTAAAAGCCTACTTAAGGAGAGCGCCAATAAACTTGATAGCATTTTAGAAATTGTAAAATTAGAACATCAAAAGATGGGCTCGTCTCTTAGAATGGTGATTTTAGCGGATTTTATCCGAAAAGAATTCATGCCAGGGCGATTTGAACATGGCATGCCCATCACAAAATTGGGTGTCATTCCTATTTTTGAAACCATTCGGCAAAACTACCGAAACACTAAAAAAATAGCGGTTTTGACGGGTTCAATGGTCATCATCCCCTACTCTGCCAAGAAGAGCTTGATCGAAATCGCTCAACAAGTGGGCATCGCTGAATCGCATCTAAAATTTAAAGCCTTGGCTAGTTCTGCTAGTTTTATGGAGGTTAAAATTCAAGGGGAAAACAATCAAAATGTCGTCCATCTCATCACTCAATTATTTGGAAGGGGTGAGATTGAAATTTTGGTCGGCACCCAAGCCTTGCTGGGTGAGGGGTGGGACGCTCCGACTCTGAACACTCTGGTTTTAGCCAGTGTGGTTGGCTCTTTTATGCTCTCCAATCAAATGCGGGGGCGGGCCATACGAGTCAATAAAAATGAACCCGACAAGGTGTCTAATATTTGGCATTTGGTGTCAGTAGAAAAAGTGGACTCTAAGATTTCTAGTCAATGGAACGATTCGATTGAAGCCCATGAAGCCAAGGCGGGCTACGATTTTCGTCGGATGAAGCGGCGCTTTAAAGCCTTTGTGGGGGTTTCATTTAAGGAGGATTTGATTGAAAATGGCATCGAACGGATGAACTTTGGTCTGCCACCTTTTAGTGAGGAGGATGTCAAACGGTTGAATGAAACAACATTTGCACAGGCCTTGAATCGGAAGGCATTGACTGAGCGGTGGCAGAAGATTTTGGAAGAGGGTGAAGTGAAGCAGGTCGTTCCCGAATTGGAAGCCCAGAATGACGCACTGCCACGACCTTTTATTTTTGCTAAAAATGTTAAAAAAATCATCCGGGATTTTATTTTCATTTTTGTATTATTAGCGGTGATGATTATTAGCCCACGCTTTATGGGTGGATTTGAAGGTCTAAAAATAATCATCCTGTTCATTTGGGGGCTGGGATTGATTGGTTTGATTAAAGCGATCAGAAGGTTTTCAAGGTCAATCAAAGTGTTGATTCGACATTGGACTTTGGCACGGAGCTTTAAACAAATTGCCACTGTGGTCCTTAAAACGCTTTGTCGAATGGAAGCAATCAAGACGGATGTGAATCGAATTTCCATTAAAACCCAGCAAAACTCTCAAAATCAGGTGTTTTGTCATTTGGATGGAGGCACTTCTTATGAAAAAACGCTTTTTTTGGACGCTCTGGAAGAACTTTTGCATCCCGTCGAAAATCCTCGCTATATTTTGGCCAGAAAGGGTCAATTGGCTTCGATGCAACAGCAGGATTTTCATGCCATTCCGAGTGTGATTGGGTCCAAACGACGGTGGGCGGATTACTTTGGGATTTTGTGGCAAAAATACGTGGGAGAGAATGTGGTGATTTATACGCGGACCATGGAGGGGCGAAAATGGCTTTTGAAGGCCAGGGAAAATGGGTTGGCTGATCGATTTAAAACGCGTT
>JAUHXI010000221.1 GCA_030426875.1 bacterium | reverse complement strand
TCTTCAATCGAGGAGTTCGTCCTGCGATCAACGTGGGTATCTCTGTGTCTCGGGTGGGGGGATCGGCTCAAACTAAGCTCATCAAAAAGATTTCTGGAACGATGAAGCTCGAGCTGTCTCAGTATTATGAGTTGGAAGCCTTCAGTCAGTTTGCTTCTGATTTGGATGAATCCACTAAGAAAACCTTGGTTCGAGGGAAGCGGATTGTGCAGAGTATGATTCAGAAACAAGGTCAGCCCTATGCTCTTTGGGAAGAGGCGGCTGTGATTTGGGCTGCTACGAAAGGGCACCTTGACGCTGTTGAAGATGATAAAGTGGTTAAGCGAATTGGTGAGCTCCTTGTCCACATGGAAACGGCTGAAAAAGAGCTCATTGACCGTATTGAAACGACTAAGAAGTTGGAGGATGATATTAAGGAAGGATTAGAGAGAGCTATTTCATCCTTCTTTAAAAAATAAACCTTTTTTCTAATTTTAAATGTTAAATATTAAATAATTAATATTAAACTGGAAGACAGTTTGTAAGAATTATTCAATAAAATAGGTCAATCAAAATTTAACATTTAAAATTCAATATTTAATATTTTATAAAAAAGCAACCCGTGTCCGGACAACTCAACGAAATCAAGAAGAAGATTGGGGCCACTAAAAATACCCGTAAGATCACCAATGCGATGCAATTGGTGGCAGCGAGTAAGATGCGTGTGTTCCAAAAAAAAGCCGTTCATTCTCGAGAGTATGCGTGGGATTTATTAGAGGTGCTTCGTAATAATATCGATGAGCAGGTTTATAGTTCCTTGATGCAGCAGCGAGATAGTGGGAAAACTTTGTTTGTTCTTTATACCTCTGATAAAGGGCTTTGCGGAGCCTTAAATACTCGAATACTCAAAACTCTTTTCACCTCTAAAAAATGGAATGATACGCCTGAGGTTGATCGTTTGTTGATGACAGTGGGTAAAAAGAGTTATGATTATGCTACATTCCGTAACATTCCTGTGGCTAAATCGTTCAATTCTCTCAATGAGGCCATGACGAGTTTGGATGCTTTGGACGTGGTGGCTGAAATCATTAAATATTGGGATCATCATAAGGTGAAAGAGGTGGTGATGGTAGCACCTCATTATAAAAACTCGCTTATTTATTACCCAGCCATAAAAACTTACCTCCCTTTTTCTCAGGGGATGGTGGATCAGCATGTTAAAATCCTTGATCAATTTGAGGATGCTGACCCGGATGGTGAGGTTTTTGAGCATGAGCCACTCATAGACTATGAGCCAAATCAGGAGCGGTTCACTGAAGTTTTGGTGGAACAAATTGTAACAACTTTGTTTGTTCAATCTTTCCTTGAACTCAAGGCTTCTGAATATTCCAGTCGTATGATTGCGATGCAAAATGCGACGGATGCAGCGGGGGATATGATTCATAAATATTCACTTCAGTACAATAAGGCTCGTCAAGCCGCGATCACTCAAGAAATTGCTGAGATTGTGGGAGGTTCGCTTTAGCTCAAGCGGCTAGCGATTAGCGATTAGCGGCTAGCTTTTCTACAATAGGAAGCTTATCCCTAACCGCTAACCGCTTACCGCTTCAGTAAGAAGAAATAATTCATTAATTAAAAATCATGTCAGAACAATCAAATCCTACAGGTAAAGTCGTCCGTGTGGTCGGTGTGGTTGCAGATATCTACTTTGCCAATCATATTCCCAAAACCTATTCCGCGATTGAGGTGATGGTGGGGGATCACAAGGTTGTGCTTGAAGTTCAAGCCCATTTGGGGGGTGGTGAAGTGCGTACTGTCGCCATGACAAGTACTGATGGGATGTATACCGGAATGGAAGCGGTGGACACTAAAAAACCTATTTCTGTTCCCGTAGGTGATGCTGTTCTTGGGCGTGTGTTTAATGTGACGGGAGACATCATTGATGACGGAAAAGCCATGCCTGATGATGTAGAAATGCGCCCCATTCATCAAGATGCCCCAGATTTCACTCAACAAAGTGGAACGGTTGAAATTCTGGAAACAGGGATCAAAGTAATCGATCTCCTCGTACCATTTACCAAAGGTGGTAAGATCGCTCTCTTCGGTGGTG
>JAUHXI010000220.1 GCA_030426875.1 bacterium | reverse complement strand
TCACCCATTCCTCCACCCTTCTGCTAGAGGGGAATCCTTCTTATTCTTTATTTACGATTCCTGGTGACTGATTTTTGATTTATGATTTTCCCATTTTAAGTCTAAAATCAAAAATCACTAATCAGTCATTATCAAATCAAAAGACTGCAGCTAAACGGGCCCCCGCAAAATGCGAGGCGAGGGCGAACGCAGTGAGAAAAGGAGGGTATTTTGCGGGGCAGTGACCCAGATTCATGCGTAAGCTGAAGAAGCTTAACCACGTGAGTGATCAAGATTCGCAAGCTGGAGCATGAATCTGGGATGTGGTGGGTCAGCTGGGACTCGAACCCAGGACCAAAGGCTTAAAAGGCCTCTGCTCTACCAACTGAGCTACTGACCCTCGTCGTCGGCAGAAGTGTACTCCAGTTTACGCATCAATGCTATCACATGACTGCTTCAGCTTCCGTAAACGTCTACCTCTCCCCAAAAATTTCTACGCTCTTGCTTCTGCGCGAGCTCCGACAATTTTTGGGGGCCCCGAATTTTTTTGAATTAGGACGCAATTGCATCTAAATTCTCAGTTTTGGGACCTTTCTTTACTTCCCCAAATTGGTGAATGGGGAGGTAAAAAAGCCCAATTATATTACTCATTGGGCTTTAAAAAGTCAACTGATTTAGGCTGTGTTCGGAAAGACTTTCCCAGGCACTGTAAATCCTTTAAGATGGATCCGCTATAAAATAAAAAAATAAAAATGGCCGAAAGTAGTCTTTTCATCCTGTTGGCAGGCATTGTTGTGATTGGAGTTTTTTATCTGTTTGACATCCACTGGATCGACCCTCGGATTGTGGTTGGCTTTTTGGCCTTGCTCTTGATTCCAGGATTTTATGCGGCTATAAAGAGCGGTCCTTTTGTGCCTTCGGTTCGTAAGCGGCATAAAAATATGATTGAATTGGCCAAGATGACGGATAAAGATGTGGTTTATGACCTTGGATGTGGGGACGGGCGATTGGTTTTTTCTGCATCAAAAGTAGCTAAAAAGGCCATTGGCTACGAACTTTCCATTCCACTTGTTCTTTATGGTAAGCTTTTGAGTCTCTTTCGACCAAGGTCTAGTATTCGCTTTGGGAATATCTGGAGCCAGGATTACTCCGAAGCCACCGTGATTTTCTGCTACTTGCTTCCCAAGGCCATGAAACAGTTTTATCAAGAAGTATGGCCCACCTTAACTCCAGGCACGCGGGTGGTGAGCAATGCCTTTGCCATTAAAGACTTAAAACCCACGGCAGAGGATGAGGAGGGGAAGGTTTATCTTTATGTGAGGTAGGAGACAGTGTCATATTTCAAATTTCTATATGTAAAATAATGTTGAATATAAATGTTAAATGATAAACATTGAACCAGAATAAGAATACGCTCATTCAGCTTCCATTTACCATTGTAGTTTAGGTCACTTGAATTTTTTCTCATTTAAAGGTAGAATGGGTTCAGTTTAGCAATCACTAATTTAAAAATAAAAAATGCATAAACCACGTATTCATCCAGTTCCTCTCACTTTATCCATCGTTGCCATGATTTTTTCGGTTTACTCTGTTTATGCAGTGACAGATGGTTTTAATTTTATTGGGGCTGAAACGACTGCTAGTATCGTTGATGAAGATGATACCGATAAAGAAGATGAAAAAGAGCCAGTCGTGGTGAATTATGATGAGGACTTGCAGGAACAAGTTTACGCGATCATTGACCAGTACATTGCTGACCAAAGTGCGGCTGCTCAAGCAGCTGCTGTGCCAGCTCCAGTTCGGACTGATATTTCTATGGATGAGTTAGTGGATGATGATCCCATGTTCGGAGACCCTGACGCTCCGGTGACTATTGTTGAATTTTCGGATTATGAATGTCCTTTCTGTGAACGCTTCTTTTCTGACACGATGCCAGAGATCAAGACGAATTATATTGACACAGGCTTAGTGAATTATGTATTCCGTGATTATCCCTTGGGCTTTCATCAAAATGCTCTGCCAGCTGCTAATGCAGCTGCTTGTATTGGAGATCAAGGAGGGGATGAGGTTTACTTTGCTTACCATGATATTTTATTTGAAAATCAATCAGCCCTGCGGCCAGATGATTTAAAGGG
>JAUHXI010000219.1 GCA_030426875.1 bacterium | reverse complement strand
TCCATTCCCAAACGTTTGAGCGCTGATTCATGCTCCTCAATATTCCCCTGAAACCCTAGAATGCCGCACTGTATGTTAGCCTTCATTAATGATATATTAATTCGAGAATATTCTATCAAGAGCCGTTCCGATCACGCTCATTATAACATCGGTCACCCGCGCTTTATTAAAAATGATGTCCATCAAAAAGGCAAATAGTAAGACATTGTATGTGACATAAGCGTAGCCCCAATAATTGTCAAATAAAATCGTATAGAACCAACTGTCTCTAAAAATGTAAAAGAGGATACAAGTCAAAGTTGAAAGAATCGCAATATTGATGACCACAGTTAGCTTCATTTTGCGCTCTCTAAATCCAGTGTAAGCCAATAAAATCAACCCAAAAATGATTGCATTGGTAACAAAGAAAATCCGCAAATCGAGCAAGATTTTTTCAATCAACACATAATACTCACCCTTAATAAAACTTTCAATATTATTCAGGCCATTGCTCAGTTCAATGGCCCTATCCTCATTCAGGTTGATGATTGCTTCTACTATAAGGCTTCTACTGTCACAATCATAAACACAAACCCCCTCAACAACCGACAAAATGCTTTGTCTCAGGTCGCCATCCAAAAAGGCATTGATGCCATCGAGTTCATCTCCAAGCACATTTCCCAAAACATTCAACCCACGCGACAACGTGTCGCTCTCCAGATTCGGGAGCACTTTATTGACCTCTTCCATCACCCGTTCCTCGATTTTTTCAGCGATGTAGACCCTAGCCTTCTCTTCGATGGTGGAAGGGTTGATAAACGTGAATGAGGCTCCAAGAATATTCACTAGCAAAAAAAGTGACAGAAAGCCGACCAACCATTTGTTTATTGTTTGTTTCATGTAGGGTGATTAGAAATATTATTCTTAAAGAGGGTTTGGGTGGACAACCGAGCCCTTTCAGGTCCGTGACAAGCATTCCGCTAGGCGAAACTTCTCACTGACTCGAAGCGAGAATGACATTTGGAGTGAGTAGTGAATGCAGTACTTCATTTCTATTTTAGTGGAATGGGTCAATAATTACGTAATTAATTACGTAATTATTGAGGGTTCTGAATTTCTTCCGTGCTCAAACCTTTCATGCTCTCTCCAAGCCCCTTCGAAACTTCAGCTACCTTTTTAGTATCCCGCCAATGTGTAGTTGCTTGTACAATCGCTTTCGCCATTTTTTCAGGATTTTCAGACTCAAAAATACCAGACCCCACAAACCACCAAAAAACGGGTTTACGCTTCTTATCTTCGTTCAGCATAGCACGCATAGCCTCCCACTCTGCCCCAGATGGAGATTGGTCTGCGTGTGATAATCTATCTCTAAAAAACTGATCTAGTTTATGATCGTCCATTTCTGCTTCTTTCTACATCAGATTTATTTAAACTCTCTGTCTACGTTCTTCACCTGGTTCATGATTTCTTATTCTTCCTGCGGTCTTTTGCATCGACTTCAATCTCAATTGTAATTTGCTTCGTGCGTGAGATAAATGCCATTTAGAAGTCCCCATTTTAATACCCAGCATCTTGCAGATTTCCTTATGTGAATATCCATCGATCGCAAAAAGATTAAAAACCGTTGCCGACATGGGTGGAAGTTCCTTAATCATTTCTTTCAGTTGCTCTGCATCAAATAATTTATCAGCCAAATTAAAGTCCACGGGGGTAGCCCGGGAATCTGGCAATTCTTCGCTGTATGAAATCGTCTTTTTATATTTTCTGTGTTTTCTATGATGATCAATGCAATTATTAATCATTATTCTTCTAATCCATGCTTCAAAAGGTACTGTTGAACTATATTTATTTAGGCCTTTTACAATTTTCATAAAAGCACTGTTTACCAGAATGCAACACTCATCTTCATCTACTGCATACCTGGAGCCAATACTATGCAGCACACCATAGCACATCTTGTACAGCCGGTACAGAGCCTTTTCATCTCCCTTTTCACTTGCTTGTAGTAGTGTATGATCTACTTGCATAAATCTATTTAATCAATCTCCTGTGTCCTGACATAAAGTACTGCCGTCTAGATAGTTACTTACTCTATGTAGTACATTGCAAAAACCGTGCGCAGGCTGCACTGTGAGGGCTTCATTCACTCAT
>JAUHXI010000218.1 GCA_030426875.1 bacterium | reverse complement strand
GAGTATGGCGTTTATTATGATGAGGACCTTGTGATTGAGCAGGTAGATCCAGACAGCTTTGTTTCCCTTGGCTTTCCCTACTCCAAAGATGCCAATCATGCCTATTATCGTAATTCTATTCTAGAAGGCATTGACCCGCAAAACTTCGAAAGAGTTGGACCTAAGGATTTTGATGATCTATTTCCATTCGATTACGCTAGGGATGCTGAACAAGTTCTCTTTGAAGGCCATGTGTTTGAAGGTGTTGATTTAAGCACCTTTGAGCCGCTTTTGGATGGCTATTCCAAGGATAAAGATCATGTTTATTATCGCGAAGCAATCATGCCCGAAGCTGATCCAGAAACCTTTCAAATTTTTGAACGCCCTTTTGGAGATTATGTTTCTTTCTATTATGACATGAGCATTGCTTCGGATGAGCATTATATTTATGAGCATGGAGAAATTGCCGATTGGTTTGACGATCAGACCATGGAGAATATCAATGGTTTATTTTTGTTGGATGATGAGCATGTTTACTATAATAATGGCATTGACTTGGAAGCTTTGGATAGCGTGACGGACACCCCGACCGTTGATGACTTCTCAAATTTTGAAGTGATCGAGGAGGCTCCTGTGCTTGATGGCTCTTGGCTAAAAGCGGAGGATAGAATTTTTCTCATGCATGTCCACTTGATTGAAGTGACAGACGCAGACAGTTTTGAGTTCATCGATGCAGTTTACAGTAGAGATCAATTTAATGTCTTTCATCTAGAAGACCGGCAAGGTGGTTGGACATTTTTAGATATCCCAGGAGCGGACCCAGCCACGTTTGAGCCTCTTACCCCAGAAGATCATGAATTTAATTTGGGTAAAGATGGTCAGGCTATTTATCAAAATTTAAAGACGTTGGATACGGGCGACCTGGACGTTGCAACAGCGTATTTTGATGAGAAGGAGAAGGTGCTTAAAGATGTGGAGGGTTACGTGTGTGATCAAGATATGAGTGGCTTATTTGAAGACTGTTCGATAGTGGAATAATTACGTATTTAATTACGTAATTAAATACGTAATTATTTAAAAATGACAAAAACAAAAAACCAAATCACCAACCTCTACGATGCTTTCGGCGACGGATCTAATGGCCTCATTCTTGATTGGGGCCTGTCCCTCTACATCGAATTCAAAGATAGAAAAATCTTGTTTGATGGGGGTTCCAGTGTCTCCATCCTTAAAAAGAACGCTGAGGTTTTGGGTGTGGATTTTTCTGAATTGGATTATGTGATTCTCTCTCATGACCACAGTGATCATAGTGCGGGGATCGATACGGTGTTGGATGTGAATCCGACTGTAAAAATCTTTCTCCCGAATGATTACAATATTGGTGGTCAGAGCGAAGTGGATGATCACAAACGTCGTTCTCGCTACCACCGGGGGCAGCTTCATTATTGTGATCATGGGTTTAAAATTGAAGAGGGGATTTATATGATTGCCACAACCTCAGAGCTGGTGGGGAATTTTTATCGTTACCCGCCTCACGACAAAGAGCCTCGTTTGGATGGGCTTCCCGAAATCTCCATCCTTTTAGTGGATGAGGAAAATGAAAAGCGAACTCTTTTTGTGGGATGTTCGCATAGTGAGGTGGAGAAAATTGCGGTGAAGGCGTCTGAATTTTCAAAAGGAGAGTCGGTTGATTTTTTGGTGGGTGGATTCCATTTATTGCCCTATGAACTGCCTCAAATCCAAACGGTTGTAAAAACGCTCCAAGAAAAAGCAGGGGTCAACCAGGTGGCACCGGCACATTGTACGGGTGAAAAGGCGAAAGGGGTTTTGAAGGAGCGATTTGGGGATGAATTTTTTAATTTGGGGGTAGGGTCAAGACTTGAATTTTGATCTTTCCAAAAACTTCCCCATTTCTTTTCTTTTCACCCCATCCACCACCTTCACCTTCCCAATTTCCCGTGGTAGGACGAGGGTGAGATCCTTTCCTACCCGCTTCTTATCCGCCATCATCACCTCCACAATCTCCTCAGGCGTCCCATTCAATTCTACCTGATGAGGGAGGCCGATTTTTTTGAGGAGGGAAGTGAGTCGGTCGATTTCTGGCATTTTGGCATATTTGGCAATGAACACGAGTCCTTGAGCGACGGCGAAGCC
>JAUHXI010000031.1 GCA_030426875.1 bacterium | reverse complement strand
TTTCACTCTCATTCTATTTGGGGTCAACATTTATTTACTCAAAAAGGGGACCGGCCTAAAAAGTTAATCGTCATGATCCAAAAAACCATTAAAATTTTTGGTAAAGAACTGACCCTTTCGATGCGGAATGACGGGGATCAAGCAGTGGCAAACGAGGTGTTCCGAGATCGAGACTATGGACTTTGTGATGAGGCCATCAAGCAGGCTCAACACGCTGTGATCGACATTGGTGGGCACGCGGGGTTTTTTAGCCTATACGCCTCCATTTTAAATCCCACGGTGCCTATTTATAGTTTTGAACCGCATATAGGCAATTATCAATTATTGAAGCAGAATCTAAAACAAAACCGGGTTAAAAATGTCTTCCCCAAAAACCTTGCAATATGGCACCAGGTGACTCAAATGGAGCTGAGAATCAGTCAGGAGGATTTAAACCATTCTCTCATTCATGCCATTGAAGATGAGGGGGAGCGTCAAAACGTGGGCACAACCACTTTAGAAAATTTCATCCTCAAACATAAATTAGACAGAATAGATTTGTTAAAAATGGATTGCGAAGGGGCTGAATCTGAAATTCTATTGAACACCCCGTCTTCCATTTTCGACAAGGTGTCTACTATTTTTTTAGAGTATCATGACTGGGTGCCGGGGGTAGATCATCTAGAATTGAAGCGTTTTTTAGAAAGGCAGGGTTACACGGTAAAAGATTTTCCAAACCATAAAATGCAAGCATTAGGATTTTTGTGGGCTCATATTTAAAAAATCTCCCCTAGCCCTCTTTCTCAAGAGGGGGACCGGAAAATTAAATTATAAATCTCTCCCCTTTGCCAAAGGGGGATTCAGGGGGATTTTATAATAGGATTTCAAACTAAAACCAAAGAAACCTTCTCCTGTGATGAATATAGGTCAGTGATCAGGGGTGAGTTTTTAACCATGCAAAAACACCCTGCCAGAAGGCGCACAGAGTGTTTTTGACTAACCCTTTTTAACAATCTATCGTTATTTAAACAAAAATATTATACTTCCTAAACATAGCACTCATGGAAAGCACCATGCTTACAGTGCGTTTCATCATCTTTACCTTGAGGATAGATAGCCAAGTCAGTATTCACGCCTTCACCTGCTTGATAACCTTTGCAGAGCAGGCTGTTTTCACCTTCTGGACTGGTACAAATTGCTTGCAATTCTTGAGCTGAGACCACATTGGCCATCTGGTTTGAAGTGGTAGAAGCTCCTGCAGAAGCAACCGCAGCGAGGCCTAAAAATGAGGCTAAGATTAATTTTTTCATAAAATTGTGTATTTAATAAGTAAGTTACAATAAGTTAATTGGAATCGAATTTAAGATTTCCAACACATTCCATCCGAATAGTGCCAACCATCCATTGAATCCTCCAGGGAAATGCCAAGGCATGGAAACTCAAGAACTTCTTTCTTTTCATAGATAGCAGCTACAGAAGTAGCCTGTGTCGCCAAGGCGACAATGGCCAAGGCTGGTAAAATGAGTAATTTTTTCATAAAAGTTGATAGTTAATAAGTTGCTTGATTAATGAATTTTTGAATAGTCATACCCACCCTGTCCACTACAATTATAGTCACAAGGATCGGCTTTCATATCAGCAGATACTGAGGAAGAGAGCGCGCCAGTTGATGCTATGGCAAGGGCGAGAACAAATAATAATTTTTTCATGATTTTTTAATTAACGTGAATAAAATATAAAAATTAATTCTTGCAAGGATCATCATCAGGAATGATAACCTTAATAGGTGGGCAGCTTCCACCAGGATTACCACCACCATTTGGCCCATCATCACAAGGCACCTGATTGAAAACGATTTGGCAAGGAGGGCCTGCACTTGCCTCTTCAGTAGGACCTGCGACGAATAATAATCCAGCGAAAATGGGGAGGATGAGTAATTTTTTCATTGTGAGTATTTTTAATGAATATAGTTGTTCTTTATCTCTAATAAATAAAAAAGTAGAGATTTTAATTTAAGCCACCCCAGCCATGATTTGGCTCTGGAGCGCAGCTGTCTAGAATGTCTTGACCTTTTATTCCATAAGGATCATTAACTGACGGGCAGTCATTCTCCGATCCATTTTGGTTGTCACCTTGTTGGGAATCGTCACAGTCAGGCAATTGATTATCAATTTCTTCCTGTGGCCATTGATCAGAACATTGTGGAAAATAATCAGCCGATACATTTTGCCCAACGGTAGAGATGAGGGTAAAAAGTAAAACCGGCAAAACGAGTAGTTTTTTCATGATTTAGTGTAAAAAGTTAATTTAGTCTTCAAGATTGTCTGGTCCTAAAGCACAAAAAGTATCGCCATTATTATCAGCAACCCATTTATTTGCCTGTTGAATCTCTTCCAGAGTTGTTCCGCAATCGACATCAGGCAATGGTTGATTATAAAACGCAGAAGCATTTGCAGTTAAAAAAGAGAAACTTGCAAGGATGGATAGTGCTGCTAAAGCAATAGCAGAAGTTTTTTTAATAAGTGTATGAGTCATGATTAATTAAATTAAGTGGGTAAAAAATAAGAGCAGGTATCAATATTTATTGATAAACCTCTTCCGCAATGCAATTTGTGCCATCGGTAGGCCATACAGTTGTGCCGGCTTCACTCCAACATGCAGAGGTTGAATTAGTTTGGGCAAAGAAGGCAAAGGCTAGAATAGGCAAAATAAGTAATTTCTTCATGATTTTAGAAGATTAAGTAATAATAATTATAAATAAAGTGAGTGATCGGGTTATGCAAGGGGGTCGAGTTCTATGTAAGCAAAATCGTTTTCCTTAGGAGTAATGCAGAACGGATGAGGATCAGTTTGACAACGCAGGTCATCATAAAAAGCAATGTCACCACTTTCCACTTCATTAGCCCCATTTGAAGCAAGGGTAGGAGCCACTAAAACAGCAGCAAGAATTGGCAAAATAAGTAATTTCTTCATAATATAGTTTTATATAAATAATTTTAATTGAATTTGCTATAGCAAAAAACATTATAAGATACTATTTTAAAAATAGCAATTAATTAGAGTTGACAAATACTATCTAAATTATGCTATTTATTAAATTTTTCTAAAATAATTACACTAAAAAATAAGCGCAGCTCGCTTTCCTCCAGATTCTTTCCTATAATCAATACATGAAAACCTACAACCAACCCATCGCCGCCGCCTTCAACGAAATCGCAGACCTCCTAGGCATCAAAGGCGAAGGATTCTTCACCATCCGCGCCTACCAAGAAGCCGCACGAATCTTAGTCGAAGAAGCCCAACCCATCACAAAAAAAGATGCCGACGCGAAAACATTTCAAAAACTACCAAAAATTGGAGAAGCCTTGGCCTTAAAAATGGTCGAATTCATCGAAACAGGCCACATGGAACATCTAGAAAAACTCCGCACCGAAATCCCAGAATCCGTCCGAAAACTCCTCGAAATCCCCGGATTAGGACCCAAACGAATTGGCCAACTTTACACCACAGCAGCAGTCACCAGCAAAAAAGAACTCGTCCGACAGGCCAAATCAGGAGCCCTGGAACAGCTACCGGGATTCGGGAAAAAAATGGTCGAAAAAATTCTAGACGCCATCGACACCGATCAACAAAAAAAGAAACGCCATGAACGAGAGGAGGTCGAAAAAGTAGCTCAAACCTTCATCCCACTCCTCCAACAATTAAAAGGAGCCAAGCACATTCAGATTGCAGGAAGTTATCGCCGAGGCTCCAAAACCGTCGGCGACATGGATATTTTGGTCACCGGAAACGTCGACCCAAAAATGGCAGAAGCTAAAATCACAACGCACTTTAAAAAAATGACCTTGTTAGGAAGCGGTTCAACCAAAATCTCCTTCGTCATCTTCCCCAACAATCTACAAGTCGACGTCCGATTCGTCCCCGAAGAAAGCTATGGAGCCGCCCTCCTTTATTTTACAGGCAGCAAAGAATTCAACATCAAAATGCGCAAAAAAGCGATTGAAATGGGCTACATGCTCAACGAATATGGCCTACACCATAAAGGCGAAATCATCGCCGGCGATACAGAAGAGGGAGTATTCAAAGAATTGGAAATGGAATTTGTGAAGCCTGAAGAGCGGAAATGAATGCGATTTGACTTTTCATTAAACGAAGACTAGTTTTCACTTGAATTTTAATTAAAATTAAAAAATGAAAAAATCCACCTCTTCCAACTCCATTCGCGTCAATTTTAAACTCCCCCTTGTGGTTCTGAATGCCTTTTTAGTGATGTGGTATCTTATGGTATTTTTTGTCTCGTTGAACCTGATTTTAGACTTTTTTTATGCCTTTATTCCAAATAGTGAACTTGTAAGAGAATTGCAGTTTTTTGCCTTTTCAAAGGGGGGTGATTTTGGTTTGTTTTTAATCAACATGTGGCGATCTTTGCTGGCAGGAGGACTGATTCTTCTAGCACTAATCTTTAAATCCAAATTAAAACCTTATTTTTTCAAGTCAAAAAATCAGTCATTGGTCACACCAAAGATTTTTAAAGCGTCTCTGAATTTATTCCTGCTTTTGACATATTTTGTTCTGTTTTGCCTGCTTATAAGTCGCCTCATTTTTAACCTGAATGACTTCAATTACTATAATACCCCTGGTCAAATTGGACGCTTTTTTAGCAGAATTAGTAGCACGCTTGATCGCTATCATTATGGATATTATCACATGTCTAATCAATTCAACCCACTTTTTAGCATTGTGATGATCATTCCCATTCTATTTGCCCTCAAGCAAAAGAGGTTGTTTCTAAAATAAAAACACTCGGCTATTTTAAAACAATGAGATATAATGCAGACTGCTAAAATACACGCTTTCTGACCTCACTTTTTTTCTTTACAATTTTCCTTAAGGGAGCTTTATATTTGCTGTCGTTGTGGCGGCAACCTGCGAGCACCCACCTTAATTATCACGGAAAATAATGTGAAACCAGGGCGGTATTTTGGCATTTCTTGCCACACCATTTATAATTCAAATACAACAAAATCCCACTCACTCAACTTTAAAAAGCTTTCAATTTTGGATATTATAAAAGATGAATTAACAACAGCACTGTTTTATTTTTCCTGAGTCTTTTTTGCAACCGGTTTTTTGATCTCCTTCGAAGATGCTTTGGCCATACCACCCTCTTTTTTAGCCTTATTTGAAGCCTCTTGCCTCGCTTTAACATAGGCAGCTGGATTTTTAACAAATCCACTCACACCTTTTTTGAGTTTTTCCAGAAGTTTAGACTGACCCCCTTTTTGACCTTGTATGTATTGAATTAGATCATTGGTCATGGCGAGCACTTCTTCGGCTGCCACTTGAGGGGCATCGGTTATTTTTTTGTACTTTTTACGATTTTCAGGAACTTTAAGCCATTTTTCTTGAAATTCATCCACTTTTTTAGGTTCAAAGTGTTTTTTGAAATGCTTGAGCGTTTCGGTGGCTTTTTGGCTCATAGAATGTGTCATGTCTTTCGTACTTTTAGCCTCTTCCTGAGTTGTTTTTTGTTTTGTTTTTGTCATGGTTTCAAAATTTAGGTTCTGCACATCTGTTAATTATAGCAAGTTTTTTGAGTAAAGTCAATGCCTTCTGCTGGCTCCTAGCCTGTTTTAAAAACAGGTTAAAAATGCTAAACTTAAGCCATGCAAAAAATACTCATCGCCACCCACAACGCTGGAAAATTTAAGGAACTGATGGAAGTCTTTGAAGGCCTTCCCTTTAAATTTTTTTCTTTAAGTGATCTAAAAATAAATGAAGATGTAGAAGAAACCGGTTCCACGTACCAAGCGAATGCCATCATCAAGGCTGAATTTTTCGGTAAATTGACAGGAATCCCGACCATTGCTGATGATTCTGGGATTCATGTGGACGCTTTAGAAGGTGAGCTGGGTGTTAAAACAAGGCGTTGGGGAGCCGGTGCTCAGGCCTCTGACCAGGAATGGCTGGATTTTTTTCTAGACAGAATGTCCACCGAGAGAAATCGCCGTGCTGAGTTTGTGACAAACATTGCCTTCTGGCGCCCCGATGAGTCTATTTTGACCTTTCAAGGACAGTGTGTTGGACAAATTCTAGACAAGCCTCAAGTCCAAATTGAACCAGGAATTCCCCTTTCCTCTGTTTTTGTCGCTGACGGTAAAGGCAAGGTGTATTCAGCCATGAGTAAAGAGGAGAAAAATGAGATTTCCCATCGAGGACTGGCGGCTAAAAAGTGCTATGAATATTTGTCTAGTTCACTACTTCTTTAAAAAGCTGTCTGAATTCCAGGCAATAAATACCATCACAAAAAGCAGCCTAGGCTGCTTTTTGTGATTTTTAAACGAGTCTCTTTAAAGAAGGCTATATCTGGAAATAACATTATTGTATTCTTCCACTAGCTTGGCAGGAGAACCATCTACCAAGTTTGAATTATCACCACCAAGGCTCAATTCACTGCTGCTATAAGGGGTATTGTCCCTCACGCGTCTCATCAACTGCGTGGCAGCTATTAAGTAGTCTTCAAGGGCGCTATCCATGCTGTCAAAAGAGAAATATTCAGCCTCCAGTTCCTCTTGGTTTTCACCAGCATAATCTCTAAGCTCATTCAAATTTGCTTCATAGGCATCGAGCGCAGTGGTAAAGGCCTCTAAATCAACCTCACCGTATGTAGACACATTCCCTAGATCGATCAAATCCTCTGCACCCATCATCACTTTTTGAAGGTTGTAAGAAAAAATATCACCACTTTTTTTATATTCTTCAAGGAGGTAATCGTCCACACGTTTTTCCAAAGGATCCATGGCTTCAAGCAGGGCATAGTGATTTTCTTCCATGGCCATAAAAGCCTCCATCAAAGGGCCGTGCATGATTCGGCCTTGAGCCATGTCATCATCCAAATAGTTTTCTCGATCATAGTAAGTGTATGCTTCTTCAATCAAAGGCACAACGGTCTCCAATGCATCTGCATAGGCTTCAGCCACTTCATTAACCTGGTTTTCGACATCGATTTCGTTGGCAGCTTCAATGGCCTCAATACAATCACTTGAGTCATAGTAGAGTTCAAACAAGCCATAAATGGTTTGATCGGCACTAGGCCCTAGCTCAGGGTCGACCCATGAAAGGTAGTGGTCAAAATTATTGAGAACATTTCCTGAATGATTATTTGTACAATCAACATAAGCGTTCAATTTTTCAATCAAGAGGTCATTTTCTGAAGCTGTGCTCCGTGATTCAGACTCAGATTCCTCATCATCCTCAACTTCTTCACTCTCTCTGAAGCTGGTTGTGTCGTCTTCTTCTAGGTCGTCAGATTCTAAGGCATCACAGCCACTGATCGTGAGTCCGATGAATAAAAGTAAAAGACCAAAAAACTTGCTAGGGTTAATTTTTTTCATAAAAAAATAAAGATATATTATAGGGCAAGGCAAATATACCTTTTTTTTAAAACGTTGAAAAGTTTAATGGCCCTTCCTTGTGCGGCTGTATGGAATTTATGACAAGATGTCCACTATCGCCTCACTCTGACTGAAGCCGATGTGTCTGGGGTCAATGTCCATGAAACCTTCAATGACATCCATGCCAGGTTGGTCTTTTTGAGTTAGTAAAAGCTGGGTTTTCAAGGGATTCAGCGGGGGCATCAGGGTATAAAATGGTGATGACTTTTCTAATTTTTGACAGTTCAGTTTCCGAAAAGTTATCTTTAACCTCTTTGCTTCCATTTTTGGTCACAAGTTTGTACATCGATGCGGTGATTGTATCAACTCTTTCTTTGTGCACTTCTCTCGCCTTGGGTGCGTTTGCGATGTAGTCCATCAAATGCTTTCCAAGCTCAGGATGAAAACGGTCAGGATTATCTCTGAATTCGTTTTGAATGAAATCAATGGCACCTCCGGTGTCTCGCAGCTTGTCAGGGTGCAATAATGTTGAGTCTACGGCAGTTTCATCCCCTAAGTCTTCATTTATTTTTTTAGCAAAATATTTCACTTCATCTGGATTGGCCCCTTCGAGCCAGTTGGCTAAGATGCCTAAAGTGATTTTTTTATTGGCTGTTTCAACGGCCTCAGGGTCTTCTGGATCTGGTTGATCAGATGCTTTGCCTGTGCTGGGGTCAAAAAATTCCCCTTCCGGTCCAACGGTGGCGATGGGTGTTCCTTGGTCGTCAACAATTTCATTTGAGCCATCGGGTTGTGGCTGAATTTTAAAGGCGGCGATGATGCCGTAGCCAATTTTTTTCAACAATTCCATCAAAGGATGGTCATTGCGAACGTCTGTCTGGTTTTTTTCGTGCTTTGCCAAAAGGTCGACAGCTCGCCGTGCAGGAGGGGTCATTTTGGATTTCTCTTCCGATCCAATTGTATCAGGTTTTTGACTTTCGCTTTGGCTTTCGTCAGGCACTAAAAATGGCGCAAGACTGTCGAGATTTCCTAAATTTTGCTCCGCCTTCGGGCGTTGTTCTTCTGCTGGAGTGGTGGGTCGATCGATATCTAAAACACCATCATGGTTTCGAATGTCGTCATGAAGTCGTTGGAGTTTTTTTTCTTTTTGATCGAGTCGGAATTCGCGTCGACTGTCCAGGCCACGATTCCAAGAGGTTTCACGTTCCTGACGGCGTTCTTCTCGAACATTTTTCCGATTTTTACGTCGTTCTTTTCGGTCTTTGCGGCGCTCGGGTGGGGTGAGTTCAGCCCAGTGAGCGTGTTTGGTTTTACGGACTGTTTTGCGCAATTTTCGCAGTTCATGTCGAAATTCATGACCACTTTTAGCGGTTTCACTGTGGTCTTTTTGTTCATCAGAGTGACCTTTTTCAGGGTTGTATTTACCGGCAATGTGATAAACCAGACGGGCTGTCTTCCAAAAGTTAGGGCCGGTGAAGTGGCAGTTTGGGTTTTTTATTGTTTGTTTGTTTCTTTATTTTTACATCATTTCGAGTCACGTCGAGAAATCTCTCTTTATTCTCAGTCGCTCTCCTTGGTTTAAGGTTAGGCTTCTTGGCCTAAAACGAGGACTTTGTGGGCATGGAGGGTGCGGTCACGGAAATCTTCCATCGCTTGTCCAACGGCTTCTTGAGCGCTAGGGCTTAGATTGACCATCTTGACCATTAAATTACCCAATTGAACCTTATCTTCATCCCCATTGACACGTTTTTGCTCTTCTTCAAGGGCTTGATCAATGGCTTCGGGGTCGATGTTTTCAGAAATGGCGTCGCTCAATTTGTGATTCAAACTGACGAGCATGTTCTCTTTGAGGGCTTTGAGTTTTTCAGGGTCCTCGTTTTGCATGTTCATTTCTTTAATGAGCATGTCAATGAATTTAACGGGATCGACTTGAACGGGTTGGTTGTTGTGCATGGTTTTTTAAATTATTAAGCTGCTGCTGTTTGTCCATGGGGAGTAGCCCCTTCGGGATTGGCCCATTGGTGAACCCATTTCCATTTTGAAGACGCTCCAGCTGTAACAAAAACACTAGATTCGGCAATAAAACTCTTGATGGATTTGGATTGGCCTAAGCCCAGCCCAACACCGCCACCAATGGCACTGCCTAAAGCCGTGTAGCCGGCTCCTATTGCAGGAGCAAAACCAGTTAAAGTAGCAAGTGTGCCAGCTCCAAATAAGGCCGTCCACATGAGTCGAGAGCGCCATTTATCCATTTTGACCGTGGTTTCTTCATCCATGGCTTCAACACTTTTTGAACCAGCTAAAGCTGATCCTGACAAGCCAAGGGCAGCCAATACCGGAGCTGCGATTTGCCCTCCAGTAATTGCAAAGCCTAAAGCGCCTGTTCCAACTGCAACGCCACCGATGGCTGCAAGTTTAGCAAGTCCCCACAATGACTTCTTCCGTGTGAAGGAATCTACAAGAGATTTTTTTGCTTGGCTAGCCCTCTGATTTGAAATATTGTCGAGTTTGAAAAACTTATTGAATGCATCAATGCCATTGGGCTCCTTTTTGGCCTCCTCCAAATTGCGATCATCACGTGCACGGCGGAGTTTTTTTAGAATCAGGATGGCTCTTTTAGAAGATGAGTTCTTTAAGCCAGCCATACGTCCTGCGGTGGCCATGTTTGATAGATGACCTTCTATAAGAGCGGCAGTGTTCCACTGAACAGTTTCCCCCCCTTTCAGAGTATTAATCCATGAGTCAATTGACAAACTTTCATCTTCTCCGTAGCGAATCAGATCTTTTAGCATTGGCAAGGTCACCAGGCTATCGGAAAGACCAGATTTTTTTTCATTTTTTAATTCACCAAAAACACTTTCTAGATCAGGTTTAAACGCTTGCCAAAACCAGCCTTTAGATTGACTGTCTAGTTGAGCTTCTTCTTTTTCTCTAAGAGAATTCCTGGCTTCTTCTACAGAACCGATGTAATCAAGTTCGACCGGTTGTGTTGCTGTATTATCAAAGAGTGCATTATACGTTTTATAGTACATGTGAATGCATGCCAATAGTTTTTCTTGGCTCTCGGGGCGTGTATCAACTTTGGGCTGCCCCTTTGTTGCATCTTTGATTTCTTTGCTTAGTTTTGACAATGCAAGATAGCAAGCATCTACATCAATGGCCCCATCTCTACGGTCTTTAGGCGTTGCACCTCCATCTCGTTTAGTTATAGATTCATCTAGTTGCCTATAGATCACCTCTCTCTTGTCAGAAAATTCCTTAATGTGTGCTGGTGTCAGCTTAGGATTGTGTGGATTTTGTATGAAAGCTTTTAGTAAAGCAAAATCAGTTTCGGGATGATTCTTCAGTAGCTCTCTAACCGATTCAGCATAGGGGCTATTATCACCATGTTGTATGCCAATCTCTGGCATAAAATTGGTCCAACCAATGTAATGTTCTCGCTCATCCGGTCCAAATT
>JAUHXI010000217.1 GCA_030426875.1 bacterium | reverse complement strand
CCTCTTGAAAGTTTTCCTCGTTTTTAGCCAACTCCGGATCCAATAAATCTCCCCCCACTGGGCCAAAATAACTCGCCTCATACACGTGATACAAATCGCTGTCAGCCGCTTCAGTCAACTCAAATTCCAACTCCCTCAATGTGGCTATTGAAGGTGGCCCAGAAATCTCGTCTTCAAAAGCCGCAATTAAAGGCTCCGGATCATTGCCCTCACAAACATGCTCAGCAATAAAAGACCTGTCTAAAACCAGAATGGCTGCATTAAAATCGTCCACCAAAGCCCTTGAGCGTTCTTCTGGAGTTGACCCTACCACTTCATTGACCTCCTCTGGCTGGCTACAAGCCACCATAATAACACTCACCCCAAAGGTGATCGAAAAAAGCTTTATTGCTGATAAAAACTGGTTCATGATCGTGTATTTTATTCCACTTTAAAAGCCGTGTAACATCTCCATCCTAGACGCATTAGTTTTTTGTTGCAATCAGAACTTGTTTTTTTACATTGAATCGGTATAATTATTTCGCTTTGATTGAGAAACAGGAAACCTCCTCAAGCCCTTTCATAAAAAGAGGAAGAAATTGGATTTTGAATCAAAATAAGCAATCCTTAATATTTAATCAGTAATACGTAATGTCAGACTACAAAGAAGCACTTAAAAAAGTCCGGAATTTCGGAATCATCGCCCATATCGATGCCGGTAAAACCACCTGTACCGAACGGATTTTGTACTACACTGGTAAATCCTACAAAATTGGAGAAGTTCACGAAGGGGAAGCCACTATGGATTGGATGGAGCAAGAGCAAGAACGTGGAATTACTATCACAGCTGCTGCCACCACTTGTTTCTGGAAAGACCATCACTACAACATCATCGACACTCCAGGCCATGTGGATTTTACGGCTGAAGTGGAACGTTCCATGCGGGTTTTGGATGGTGGAGTCGTCGTATTTGATGGCGTTGCGGGGGTAGAACCTCAGTCTGAGACGGTGTGGAGACAAGCCGATAAGTACAACGTGCCCCGCATGTGTTTTATCAACAAACTTGATCGAACGGGAGCCAGTTTTGAACGCTCTTTTCAAAGTATTTTGGACCGTTTGACCAAAGATGCCTCACCGATTCAATTGCCGATTGGTAATGAATCTGATTTTAAAGGACTCGTGGATTTAGTAGAAATGAAAGCCACCATCTACACCAACGACATGGGAACTGACATGGAAGAAGTGGACATCCCTGAAGACATGAAGGCTCAAGCTGAAGAATGGAGGAATAAAATGCTTGATAAAGTAGCTGAAGGAGACGAGGTCTTCATGGAAAAGTATCTTGGAGGTGAGGAATTTACCGTTGAAGAATTGAAAGCAGCTATCCGACGGGCTGTGATTGCTAATAACTTTGTTCCTGTGCTAACTGGTACAGCCCTTAAAAATAAAGGAGTTCAACTCCTTCTCGATGCAGTGAATGCCTACCTACCTTCTCCTTTAGATGTACCGGCAATCAAAGGTCACATGGCTGATGACCCAGAGACAATAGTGGAAAGTCATCCTGATCCTAATGAGCCACTTGGAGCGCTTGTCTTCAAGATTGCAACGGATCCATTCGTGGGTCGCCTTTGTTTCGTTCGGGTTTACTCTGGAGTACTCAAGTCTGGATCATACATTTACAACTCATCTCAAGAGTCTAAAGAGCGTGTGGGACGTTTGGTAGAAATGCATGCCAACTCTCGTGAAGAAATTCAGGAGATTTCAGCAGGACACATCGGGGCTGTCATCGGTCTCAAGTCAGTCCGCACAGGGTCCACACTAGTAGGAGATGGTCAGCCTAAAGTGATTTTGGAATCCATCGAATTCCCAGAACCGGTTATTTCGATTGCCATTGAGCCCAAAACCAAAGCCGATCAAGAAAAAATGGGAATGGCCCTTCAAAAATTGGCCGAAGAAGATCCCACCTTCCAAGTCCGGTCTGATGAAGAAACCAATCAAACGATTATTTCTGGAATGGGCGAGCTTCATTTGGAAGTATTGGTGGATCGCATGAAACGAGAATTTAAAGTCGAAGCCAACATTGGTAAACCTCAAGTGGCTTACCGAGAAACCATTGAAAAAGAAGTGGAGGAAGAGGAAAAGTACTCCAAACAAACCGGTGGTC
>JAUHXI010000030.1 GCA_030426875.1 bacterium | reverse complement strand
AATGACTTATTAGAAAAAAAATCAAAAAAAGTCATCACCGACACCATCAAAAATGATACTGAGATTTGGCTTGAAGGGGTCATGCTAAGCCTCAGTGACTTTAAAAATGTAGAAGTTCTCCCGTCTCGCATTCTACTGTGTGGAGGTGGCACTCACCTGGGTGAAATCAAAAACGTTCTAAGAGACAGTAAATGGTACAAAAAACTGCCATTTGCCCGCGCACCTCATGTCAGACTCATGAAACCGTCAGATGTGGCCAATGTGGTTGATGAAACCAAGCGCATGAAAGACCAGCAAGACATTACACCTTTGGCCTTAGTCAATGTGGGCATCGAATTAGCCGGTGAAGAAACCGTCATGCAAAAAGCCATCCGCAAAGTGATTGGCATCATGAAAGTTTAGCATTACAGCGATTAGGGATTAGGGGTTGGATTTCATTTTTTAGTGTTGCCAAAAAATGGGTGGGAGTTCTATACCACTTAATAAGTTGAACTATTTATTACCGTACAAGATACATTGTACGGGATTTAAGATGAAAAATACATCAAATAAACCAGGATGGAGATGTAGCTTAAGTCATAATGAACTTTAACGTGAGGGTAGCATCGGTAAACTGGATTCATTTAAGAGTGGTTCTGAGTAAGAATGACTGCTTTCGATACCTGAATAATCAGTAATGTCCTCAGCAATCACAGCCATTCGCTTACTAGCCGTGCCAACAGGCCAACAGGTCATCAAAGTAGAAATTCGCTTGTCTGATGGCTGTTCTAAGATGCTCACATCATCGGCGGTAACAATCTTGGTTTCAATGACTCGGTAGGTATACTTTTGTTGCTCATAGTAAACATAGTATTCGTCTCCCACTTCGAGTTGGCCCAATAGAGCAAACACATCGTTATAGTTCCCATCTGCCCACGCGTAGTTGGAACTATGCCCTGTGATGAACGTATTACCCATTTGGCCAGGTTTGGCGGCCCCAGGGTAAAACAAGACCCCTGTTTTTAGACTTTCTTGAATGTCGTGCTCCAACCCATCCCAGTCTTTATTGACGATGTGCTCGGTTCCCATTGTGTTGATGGGCACACTTTGGCCAGTTGTAGGAATAACCAAGCGATTATCCGGATGTAATACTGGAATATCCACAACAGAAAGGTCGTACTCCATGTCGTTAATGCCCTCTTCTGAGTTTAAGACGGGTAAAAGTAGGGATTCATCAATGTCGCCTCCCCCACTCTCAGCAGACTCCATCAAAATTTCGCCGCGTTCCTCTTGGGCTTCTGGGTTTAAAACGCTGGCTATGATGGTTTTATAGGACTGGTAGTTAATGGCAAAAAACGAGACGGCAAAAATGAGCCCTGTGATGACGGCAAATCGGACAAATTGCCATATTTTGTTGCTGATATCAACGCTTTCCCCTTGATGTAAGCTGCTGTTATTTTGCATAGTCACTTATTATAGCAAATTTTAGGGAAAGAATCAATGCAGATATGTTAATTATACACAAAATATGATAATTGTCAAGAGATACTCTGAAAAGCATTTTTGAATTACTAACGGATCACCCTCTGCCGTGTTCTCCCCAGCCGTTTTTGCTTCGTTTTTGCGGGTAAAAATGAAGCAAAGAAGAAAAGAAGAAAAGAGGTGACATGGAGGGTTAGGGTATTACAGTGGTAGTTGAGGTTGAAGTGAAGAAGGTTTCAAGCTAAGAAAAAAAAAGGGGGGGTGAAACCTACTAACGCTAAAATTGGTCCAGGAAATTCTCCGTCCGTTAAAATTCTCTAAATAAAAAAGTGGAATTTAATTGACAAAAGCTTACAATTCAATAAAATTGACTCTAAACTATAAATCTCATAAAAAACCCAAGAACATGGAAAAATCAGGAAATGGAATTCTAGATAGAATAAGGCGACTTCTTACCCCCCCCTGTCTAAGGGCAAGGGAAAGTAGGAGATCTGTGGAGCATGCTTTATTGGATCATGAACAAAAATTTGCTTTGGAATACGCTAGGCGGGAAAGCGAAAGATCCGCTAGATTAGATCAGGCAATTCAAAAAGGTCATGTCATTTTATGTCCTGAGCAATATTACGAATTGGTTATTTCTTGGAGCCGCGGTAGAAGTTCGGATGTAATTAAAGCTATGCTGAAAAATCTTGGTATTCCAATGTTAAAAGAAGGTCTTTGTGTGAGCGATATTGGATATCAAAACTTTGACCTAATTATTAAGCTTTACGATGCCAAGTTTTCAGATGAGTATGAAGACCAAATTGCAGATGAATTAGGTGCCCCCATTATAGATTCTAGAACCATGGGGTCATCAAAAAAATGGCACAGAGGCAGGCCTGAATTTGCACATTTAACCTTAGTTGAAGCTAGCAGTGATATCCAATATTGTACGGAAAGAGTTGAGAGAGTTCAAGGAGAACTAAATGAAGCCTATGCGGCATTAGAATCTGGAAAAAATAGATATGAAGAAGCACTAAAATTAATCATGGAAAATCTACCTTCTTCTTAAAAAAGTTAATCCTCAATCCTCGGAAAAATAATCTCACTCTCTCCCAATGCATCCCACCCCTCAAGAGCCCCCCACCCCCTTTCTTTTTCAGGATTAATGGATTCAGGCAAACCCAACTGTTGCCTCATCCTTTGACTCGCCGTAGGAATAAACGGACTGATTAAAATACTGATGTGCCTCAGCACCTCCAACAAATTACAAAGGACTGCCTTCCCCGCCTCAGGATCCTCTTTAACAAGACTCCACGGCTTCTTCTCCTCCATCATCTTATTCGCAAAATCCACCAGACGCCACACATGAAACATGCCCTCAGAAAGGCTATATTCATCCATTTCTGAAACAAATTTTTGCCACGTCTCATCAACTTTCTGCTCAAACACCGCATGGTGCTGATCAAATGTAAACGCATCAATGTCATTCCGACTCACAAGCGTATGAACCCGATTCAGCAGATTCCCTAAATTATTAGCCAAATCAGAATTATGGCGCTCAGCAAAAAGTTTATCACTAAAATCTCCATCATTCCCCATGGGAATTTCGCGGAGGAGGTAATAACGGACGCTATCTTTCCCATATTCCCCTGCCAGTTCCACCGGATCAACCACATTCCCTAGAGTTTTACTCATCTTTTCACCATTGTGTGTCACAAAACCATGAATCAAAATTGACTTAGGCAATGCCAAACCCGCAGAAAGCAACATCCCAATCCAAATCCCCGCATGAAAACGAACAATATCCTTACCAATCAAGTGCACATCCGCCGGCCAATAGGCCTTAAATTGATCTGATTCTTGAGAATAACCAATGCCAGAAATATAATTGGTCAACGCATCACACCACACGTACATCGTGTGCTCCGGATCATTCGGCACCGGAATTCCCCAAGGCAAGCTGCTTTTAGGACGCGAAAAACTAACATCCATCAACCCCTCCTTAGCCATGTTCAAGAATTCATTCTGACGGGAATCTGGCAATAACTTAAGCTCCCCAGATTCAATCAACTGAACAATCTGATCGCTGTATTTGGACAACTTAAAAAAGTAGTTTGATTCTTTAGAGGCAACCGGAGCTGTCTTGTGAGTACTACATTTACCATCAACCAGATCGGTTTCCTTTAAAAACATTTCACATCCCTCGCAGTAAAGCCCCTCATATTCCTTCAAATAAATGTCCCCACTAGCCACCAAGCGCTCCCACAACTTTTGAGCAGCCGGATAATGGCGGGCTTGATCGGTGGTTTGGATGAAGTCATCATACGCAATGTCCAGACTGTTTTTTAAATCCTTAAACTGAGTCGCATTCTTGTGCACAAAATCCAAGGTGTCAATCCCCGCTTCTTTGGCTTTATTATAATTTTTAATCCCATGCTCATCGGTCCCAGTCAAAAACCAGGTGTCAAATCCCATCAAGCGCTTATAGCGAGCAATCGCATCCGCTTGAACAAACTCCAACGCATGACCCAAGTGAGGCCCAGCATTCGTATACGCAATGGCAGTGGTAAGATAGAATTTCATTCAATCGAAGATTAAGAATTACTGGGTTTTTATAAAGAACACACCTTAAATTTACCATAAAAAAGGAAGGAGTGACTAGGGATCAGTCCTAAGATTTCAAAATAGTTACTAACACTTAGGTTCTAGTTATGATTTTTTGATTTGGTATTTGAGTTTTGTACTTTACTTTGGAATTTGGTGCTTCGGATTTGAAATTTTAAAGCCCTAGGTCGTTGCACTAAAAAGCAAATCAATCACATTGCTAACCAATGCAAAGGCGAAAATCACCACCACTAAGCCTGTAATCGAATAGCGCAAGATTTTTATAGCCACATCCCGCTGCTCTTGATTCCCAGCCGATGTGATGAATCGAATTCCCCCATAAACAAGCATTAAAACAGCAACAGAACCCGAGGCGTACAGAATAAGATCGATGGCAAATTGAAGGATGTCAGATACCTTCGTTTCAGCACTGACGTTTCCGGTCTCGCCACCAGGAAGATTATTGGGTCTAAAAATTTCATCTCTAAAATCTTGCAACGTTAAGCCTTGAGCCTTGGTGACATTCAAAGGAAGTAACAACAATATCCCAGTGAAGTAAAAAATAGAGTGTTTGAGTTTCATGTGATAAATCCAATGTTAAGCCTCAGGAAAATGCAAGAGGTAAATGCATGAAGGAATATTATATAAAAGCAAAAAAATCAATGGCCGTGAAACCTTTAACAAAAGCAAACGCGAGGCTGATCACAGCAAATCCAACCAGACTATAAAGGATCATGTTTCTGGCCTTAGTAACGCGCTCCTCGTTGTCCTTTGCAAGGATGAAGAAAATGCCCGAAACAATAAAAGCGACTAGAATGAATAACCACGCAAATCGGAAGAGCTGCCTGATCAATTGAGACAAAAACCACTCAACTGTCGTTGCGGGCACATCCCCTGGGCGATCAGGGACAATTAAAATTTGATTCACACCATTGATCGCTTCAGTTGCAGTGATTTGAGCCAACTCAAAGGTCAAATCTGCAATCAAACGAGGAAGCGTCCCCGCCACCGCGTCCTGCAAATCTAAGCTATTTTGGGCTGGAATGCCCGTGAATTCAATCACTTTTTCCTCGGCAATTTTTAAAGCCTCATCAGCTGCATCGTGGCGGCTATCATTCTTATTCAAACTATCCACTCGGATTTCAAGTGCCTCATAGGTCACCGTAAGATCATACTGAGAGCCTTCCATGGCCTCAAGCAAAAACTCAACGTCTGAAGCTGCTTTTTCTGAAGCTAGAGCCTCATCCAAACCAGCCAGGGTGAGCTGCTTCACGTATTCAGACGTGGCTTCCTCCTTACTCAAAGCCAACGCACTGGTTGCACTCAAGCAAAAAACGGTGATGGCAATGAGGATTTTTTTATGGTTCATGAAAATTGAATACGAGTGATGATTTGAACAATGGCGTAAGCCGCTAATGAAAGGCCGAGGCCAATGAAGGAATAAACCAATGTTTTAATGCCCTGAGTATGCTTTTCCTCATTGCCATAAGCCGTTAAAAACTGATAGCCTCCTACGATAACCATTAAAACAGAAAGGCCAATTGCCAGATTGATCCCCCAACTGATTAAAAATGGAATGAGCTTAGAAAACAAAAAACTAGACTTTATATCAGTCCCAGTTACCCCTCCTGTAGGCAGAGACCCCGCTCCTGCTGGAGGTGAAATGACACTGTCTCCATTCCCAATGCCTTGAGCCTGAGCCATCTTATGGGCTAGTATTAAAGTGAAAAAAAAGCCTTTGTTGATGAATTTTTGAATTTTCATTGTATAATTTTTGAATCCTCACAGGTCAAGTAAATATAATCATTTAATCACATGAATGAAGTCTGGAACGGGCTAAAAAGCAAAGAAGGTTGGATTGATCGTGTATAAAATCACAGAAGCAGTGAACCATAGAACCATTCCCACCAATGCCTTGATGATCATGTCTTTACCCCCTTTGGCTCCCTCTGCATTACCACCAGCCGTAGAAATTCGAACACCTGCAACAATGATGAATAAAACGACCACCGCAACTATGATCCCTGACATGTATTTATAAACCAAGCCAAGGTAATTATAGAGCAGTCCAAATGGCCCTTCGGTTTCTTTTCCCTTTTCAAAAGTCAAAATAAACTGAATAGGACCCTCATCCCCAGGGGCAATTGCGCCACCTAGGTAGAGTTTATAAATGACATCGGTTTTATCTGGAGTTGGAGTGACGGTAAAAAGATCATAACCATTGCGCCCAGCAATGGGCTCCAAAATTGGAAAACAGTTGAATGGCTCGCGATATTTTTTGATGGAGGTTGGGTTTTCTTCGGGATTTGTTGATCCGTTTTCGTCAAAATTTGGGTTTTTGACATTTATCTCTGTAGTTCCACATTCTGCCGGCGTGTCTGCACATGGTGGGTAGCCAAGAGCCTCTGCATTTTCGCAACGGCTTTGAAAGCCAGCACCTTCTTGGGCATACGCAGGCATTTGAGCTGAAAAAGCAATCAGACCAACTAAAACTAACCCCATGGTTTTTAACTTTTTTTTAAGCATAAATACTTTGAATGAGGAGTTGAACCAAGGTCACCAAAAGATAGGCTGAAAGCGTGAAAGCGAGTCCAATTAGAGCAAATTTAACATAGTTTTTACCCTGCTCATACATCTGCTCGTTCCCCGCTGAAGAAAGCATCAAAAACCCACCCACCGAAATCATCAAAATAGCCAAAGTGCCAATCACCGCAGCCATAAAGCCAATGATGTTTTCAAAAAAGTAGTTGACCCCTCTCCGGATCCAGCCCTGCCGCACTGTTGTTTCTATACCTGGGTGAGTGATAGAATCCAAATTATACATGAATCCCCCTGAATCAATGTTCTCACCTGGCACGGGGACTTGGTTTGCATGAGCAGATGGAGCGGTAGACGGAAGCACCTCCGGAACGAATACGGTTAGGAATAAGGCCAAAAAAAGAAAAAGAGATATTTTTTTAAACACGTTTTGTTTTTATTTATCCCTTTATTATAACAAATTTAGCCTAATTTATCAAGGTCTGTTGCTGAACTTTTTTTGAACTGATTTTGACTGAGGTCATCGAACTCATTTCATCAAAGTTTTTAGGCTTGTCTAAAGTTGGAATGTCCACACCTACTGATGACTCCCCTTCGGTGATCCGAATGACATCTTTATCAATTTTACCGTATTCCTTGCCTGCATTATTATAAGCATTAACAGTCGTAGAAAGATGATTGCCCACTTTTTTCATATGATCTTGATACGCATTCAAGTGGCGGCCTAAGTCCCCCACTCGTTTTTGGATTTCTACCGCTTGCTTTTCGATGGTGAGGGCTTTAAGGGCCTGCATCACGGTTTGCAAATAGGCATAAAAGGTCATGGGTGACACCATGATGACCTTCTTTTTGAAGGCATATTCAATCAAATCGTGCGTGTTCACATCTAAAACACCCACTTTTTGACTGAGGAGGTTGTAAAAAACGCCGTCAGCAGGGATGAACATGAAGGCAAAATCAGTGGTCCCCTCCTCGGGTCGAACGTATTTACTCGTTTCATCAATTCGCTTCTTGAGATCGGATTTGAAATTCTTTTCCAAACTTTGTCGCTTCGATTCTACTTTTTCTTCCATCATGGCGTTGTAATTTTCCAGTGAAAATTTGGCATCCACAGGAATGATAGTATCTCGAACAAAAATCACAGCGTCCACAATTTCACCATTCCCGAATCCATATTGCATTTTAAAATGAGAAGGGGGCAGCTGGTTGGACAGGAGGTTTTCCAAGAAAAATTCACCCAAAATACCCCGTTGTTTTGGATTCTTGAGGATGTTTTCTAAGCTTTTCATCTGCTCCGCAAAGCCGACGACCTGCTTGTTTGTTTCGTCCAATTTGGTGAGTTTTTCGGTAACGGATTTGGAGTTGTCACTGATTTCTTTGACCATTTTAGCAGTCGTAGCGAATTGTTTTTGCAGAGATTCACTCAAAACATCACGTGACTTGTTGAGTTCTTTATTCAGAGTTTGATCTTGCTCTTTAATGCTCCGTTGGATCTGAAAAAGATGCTCTTGAAGCATTTTTATACTTTGATCATCCCCTCTGGGCTTCTCCAATTTTTGAAGAATTTTGTAAGCAATGAAGCCAATGAGGCCTAAACCAATGATGAGGAGTAAGGTGTTGAGGTATTGCATGTGTGAATTTTTATTGGCAGGAGAACTAATGATACGCGCGTCCTATTTTTTAGGAAAGGTCTAAGTTCAAAGTTTTTTTACCCAACGCTTTAAAAATTTTGTAAATGAGGTCGATTCCAGCAGAGACTTGGGCATTTTCGATGCGACTGATAACGGCAGGAGTAGTACCGGCTTTTTTGGCTAACTGGGCCATACTGAGGGACTGAAAGGTGCGTTCTTTGTGTAGTAGCTCGGCTAATTTTAGTCTGGCTGTGGCTTCTTGAAGACAGCCCCTATAATTGGGGTCATTTTTAGCTTGAGCAAAAACATTACTGTATTTTTTTTTGATCATGATTTAAAATTTAGTGGTAGAAATAGACTTTTATGAAGATAATCTTGGCGGTATTTTTCGGCTCGATTTAAAAATTTTTGAATCATTTTATCCACATTTTGCTTCTGATTTTTTTGGTAGAGTTTTGACTTTTCTATTACATCTAATAGCACAATATTTTGCTTGGCTTGAGTGAAAAGAGCGAATCGAATTAGCTTGCTACCTTCTTTGATTTTCAAAATTCCAATGGCTTGGTCTTTATATTTTTGAGAAATAGGTGGAAGGTTATAGCTACCTTTATGATCAAGCAGGTGAATTAAATGCGCTTCAATATTTGCGATTTTTTTCAGTCTATGTTTGTCGCCTTTTATCTAACTCACTTGGTTTTAAGGCATATTTTCAAGATAATTAAGGAAAGGTGATTCTAACTCATTGCCCTCGTTTTTAAAGGCGTAACAAATAATCTTCATGACATGTGGTGGGTTAATAATATCTAATTAGATAATTAATGTCAAGAGGAAGCTTTATTTATATGGAATCAGATTAGTAAACTTTTGTTTACTTGTCAAGGGCATTATCCCTCCGCTACATCACAAATTTTATTATATGGACAAAATCCACAGGCAAACTTTGACGGCGTCGGCGCAAAATCTGACTGATTGATCTCATCTGCTGTTTTAATGAGCTCGTCTTTCAACTTCTCCAACTTGCTCAAATCAGGCGTCGTGCTCACCTTTTCATCCGAATCCAAAAAATAGAGGGTGAGTTTGCTGGCTGGCATGTTGAAACATGCCTTGGTGGCGATGGCATAAATCCCCAACTGTTGATCATTGTCGACTTGCTTCTGAGATTTGGATTTACCAGACTTGTAATCAATCACCTCAAGTGTCCCATCCGGAAGGCGATCCGCCCGATCGATGCGGCCACTGATTGTATAATTACCCAACTTTAATTTAAAGCCTTTTTCAAGAAATTCAATTCGAGTGATTTCTTTTTCAAAGTGTTCGTGAAATTTCTTAAGAATATCCCTCCCGCGCGCTTTTAAGGTGTCATGATGGGCCCTGGAATCAAAACCAGCGGGGATCCATTTTTCCTCAAAAATAGCCAGCAGGCGCTCAGAAGAAAGATCTTCTTCATAAGCTTCAAACAAACTGGCTTGCTTACTTTGGTTGACCAGTTTATAAAATTCGTTGAGCGTGTTGTGCAGACTGGAACCGAAACTGGCTGCCCCGGAGGGTGGTTGAGGAATTTTGAGGATTTGAGCGTATTCATATTGTCTGGGACAGCGCTGAAAGCTGTTCAAAGCGCTGTGGCTGAAACGAAGGATTTTTTGCTGCTTTCCAGCTTCGACAGAGAGGGGTATGGTGGTTTTTTCGGGTTTTAAGAAACGCTCCACACCCTCAGCCGTTTTCTCAATTTTAACCATCGGCACTTGATCTGCCAACTCTTGCAGAAAGACACTGGGTTTTTTAGCCCGTGGGTTCTGAGAGTTGGAAGCACTATAAAAATCAGAATGGAGCAAGTGAAGCTGTTCCTTAGCACGAGTGAGGGCGACATAAAAAAGCCGTCGCTCTTCTTGCCGATGGAAATCTCCTTCTTCCAAAATTTCGGAAATCAAGCCTTGTGGCACTTCGATGGGATCCTTTCGATTGTCAGACGGAAAGCGTCGAGCAACGAGACTGGGCAGGAAAACTGTGTGGAATTCAAGGCCCTTCGCGCCGTGGATGGTTGAAATTTGGACACCTTCAATGCCTCCGATGTCAAACCGGGCGGCAGGGTTTTCGCCAGCCTCCTCAGCCAGACTCAAATAATTCACAAAATCAATGACAGACTTCTCATCGGATTCTCGCTCAAACTGTTGGATGCGGCCAAAAAAGGAAGCGACATTGGTGATGTGCTCCTCGGCTTCAATGGTGTCTTTGGCAAGAAGCGTTTCGTACAACTGGGTGCCTTCGGTGTATTGATAAAGGACTTCTCCAGCAGTGTGTGTTTTAGAAAATTCAATCAATTCTGCCAGCAATTTGACAAGCTTTTGGGTGCTAGGATGAGCCTGAACCACCTTCCATAAGGTCATGTACTTCTTTTTGCTTTGGTCGATGAGCTCAATGATCGTGGTCATGGGTAAATGCCAGTAATCCATCCTTAAAACGCGGAAAAAACTGATGTCATCGGTGGGATTGGCGATCACACGGAGGAGGCTGATGAGCTCCTTGATTTCATCCTTATTATAAAGCCCCCGCTCAGAGAGGAATTGATAAGGAATGTTTTCTTTTCGAAGCGCTTCGACAAAAGGTTTTGCATGACTGTTGGCCCGGGTGAGAATGGCGATTTCGGACAAGGGCACTTGAGCGAGTTTGATTTCTTCCAACACATATTCAACTTCTTGCTGAATGGTGGTGGAATGCACGAGTCTGATGCTGTCATTATCGCCGGGAGACTGACCTTTTAGCTCTTTTTT
>JAUHXI010000216.1 GCA_030426875.1 bacterium | reverse complement strand
AGCGGAGGTGTCTAGGTGTTGGGCTAGGGTAGTGGCGGTATTTTCTAGCTGCTCTGCGGGAATCTGGGTAGGGTCTGCGTAAATCAGAAAAGTTTCTTTATTGATGAAAATACCTGCCAGATTTTCGTCTTCGATTTTTTTGATCAGTTCCGGGCTCGCATTTCGTTTTAAGGGTACAAAGTCGATTTTAGTTTTAGAAATATCGGTTAAAATGCTATTTGAGATTTCATCTAGCATGGCATTGTAGTCTTTGAATTGGATCTCTTGAGCGTCTTGCTCAGAGGCTTCCTCTGGGGACTGAGGTATCTCTGCCTCTCCCTCACCTGCCTCTGCCTCCCCTTGGTTGTTGGCTTGATTTCGGGCTTCAATTTCCAATTCCTCCTCTCTTTTTATGATATCATAATGGCAGTCATCGGGTTCAATTTTGCAACTTTCGTACTCATCTTGGGTAAAAAGGAGAGGGGTTAATTTTTGGGCGATTTCTGGTTTATTTTCTGCTTCAAGGGGGTCGACATAAACGAGGTCTAGGGTTGTGTTGGTGGCTAACTTAGAAAGCTCACCAGTGTAGGGGTCTTGAACGTAGATGTCTCCTCGTCTTGCGGCTAGTTCTATTGAGTTTGAGTGTTGGCCTTGGGCCATTGCTGAGTAGGCGGAGTGTTGCAGGACTTGTATTTGAAACAGTCGAATGATGATGATGAGGAGGATGGTGAAGGCGAAGCCCATGAGGGCGTAAATTCGGGTGCGGGTGTGATCGGTTTTGCTTAGCTTTCGGTGGGCTTGGTAGTGTACTTGTCGCATTTTATTTAATTTTTTTAGGTTGTTCAGATTGTAGCAAGTTTTGGCTGATTGAGCAATATGACTCTTTTTTTGAGTGGATTTCTTGACTTACTTTTAAAAAAAGCCACCCATTTTTGTGGGTGGCTTTTTTGGCTTAAGTGTCGGGTGAACTTTTTTACGTGTTGCATTCTAGTAATATTCAATGTTGTTTTCATCACCAAATTTTTCTTGTACTACTATAACTTCTGCGTAAATTTCTTCGATGCGGTCATAGATTTCGTCTGATAATTCAATGACTCTGTCTAGATTGTCTGTTCCGTTTTCATTATAATCAATTTCTAGCTCAATCAATTCTTTGTACTGATTTTCGAGTACTTTTATCATTTCATCCTGTCCCCATGCAAATTTATCCCTGAGGTCTGTTTCTCCTTTGAAGGGTTCCATGGCTAGGGTTAGGTCGCGTTGTTCTTCGATGATGGCGATGGTTTCTTGGCGTTTTTCTTCGAGTGCTTGATATTCTTCTACGGTGTAGGCATTAAAATAATCGTCGTCGAACTCGTCAAATGCTTCAACGGCTACGGTGTCGTACTCCATGGTTTGATCACTGTAGCTACCGGCATCGGCTAGGAAGTCACAGCCTGTTAAGGCGACGAGGGCTACGAGCATTCCTGTAAATAATTTCTTCATGTTAAAAGAATTAAAAAAATAAAAGGGTTAGATAGGTTTGGGTGAACTTTTCTTAGTTTAATGTTTTTTTTAAGAAATGACAATTGACCTTCTTATTCGTTCGCTTGAAGTCTTTTATTCGGCAGCTTCTTCTGCACCACCAGGTTGTTCATTGGCAGCAATTAATTCTCCTTCTTCAATTATTGGGTATGAAGACTCATTTCCTCGTTCTTCTTCAGCTCTTAATTCATTTATTCTAGTTCTGATTCGTGTGAGTATTTTTGGATTAAAACTGCTCAGGGCTTCTTTCGCGGCATCCCTAATTTCTTGATTTGAGTTCAATATTAACTCATCTAAAAGCATGACCACTCTTGGTGATTTTAGCTTACTGAGCATTTTTATAGTCCCACAACGCAATTTGATGTTTTTTTCTGGATTATTTATTAAGCTAATTATACTTTTGAGCTCCCTCTCAGAAAATGTTGCATTATTTGAGTCAAAAATCTGATTCACCGTATTTTGAATTGAGGCAAGTTCAATTTCTAATGCATAATTAAGAGAGTCTGGTTCTAATTCTGGAGATGGGAGTGGAGAGTTTTCCTCACCTATTAATGGATGCTCATGATCTGCATTTAGCAATCTTATTTTCTCATCTGATTTTGGTGTAGGTGGTGGAGGAGGAGATAAAGAATGTACATCATCACTTAAATCCTCCAAACCTTTCCCATCAGTTAATAGGTGAATTA
>JAUHXI010000215.1 GCA_030426875.1 bacterium | reverse complement strand
ATCTTGATCTCAACATTTTCCACCTCGGGAAGGTTTGATACATAGGCTTCTGCCTCTTCGACTGAGAGGCCTGCAATTTTTTCTTTTACCTTATTGCTGAAGCGCACACCTGCCTGTAGGGAAGAGTCGATGACGAATTCTTGCACCCCCTTAATGCTTGCGGTGATTTTGATTTGACCGATTGCTTCATCGTAACCCTCGGAGTCTACCGCTTCAAACACAATTGATTCTGGCTTGATTGAGCCCTCCCTAATTTGCATGTCTGGATGGGTTCTGGTCCTGAGGTTGTTTTCTAGTACGCTATAAAGCTGATCTGAATCATAGGCAATTCCTCGGGCTTCAATTTGAGCAAACACTTCAAATTGCTCCTGCACACTTCCTTCTAAATCATCAGGAATTCGTAGCTCCTGTAGTTCAATTTTTAAGTAGTCATCACTTTCTAGTAGAACTAGACTTGTTTTGTTTAATTCGTTCATTTCCTCAATTTTTTCATTTAAATTTTCTTTGGCCATGAGGATCAGGTTTTCTTCAATTTGGGCTTTTGCTGAGGTTATATCAGTATCCAAAACTATATTTTGATAGCTGGTGACCCCTCCGGCCATGTCACCAGTACTTTCACCCCAAATGCGGCCTTGATTGTATTCAGAAAGGGCTGGGATGAAAAAGCGTGTGGGACCTATATTTCCGCGCTCTCCGATTGGTGTCAGGAAGACATCAAATGGATCAGCCACCACTCGAACCTCTAAGGTTCCGGGCACCTCTTCGCCTTCTGCATTTGTGGTTTGAGGGGGTACAAAAACAGCTTCTTTGATTCTAAATACCAGTCCATCCTCGGTTTGAAATCGGGTTTCTTGGATCAGCGGCCATTCGTCTGGGGAAGCATTGATAACAGTAATGAACCCTTCGGCATTGACACCGTCAAATTGTTTTCCGGCGGTGTCAAAGAATTTGGTCTGCTTGGTCACAACGGTGATTTCTTCACTCGGAACCACGTTGGGCTCATTTTGACTCAGTAATGTTTGATTTTTAGCCTTATCAGCCAAAACAATGTTCACCGAGTGCTCAATCGTGTCAAAGCGGGGCTCTACATAAATGGTTGCCCCAGGCAGGGCAATGTAAGTGATTAGAAAGAAGAGTCCCAAGCTGGCCAGCATGATAAAAATCAAAAATTTGCGCTTAGGCCTAACATAATTGTAGACTCCGGCAATTTCAGTTGCAGGCTTCTTAGAGCGCTTGTAGTGACTCCTGTACTCACGAATCAACTCACCAATGGTAGCCTTTCGCTTTCCAACTCGCTGAGGTTTATCTTTGAGGATTTCATTCCGCCTGGCTTGAATGGGTTCGATTTGGGCTTCAGCCATTTTTTTATCGGAAACCTTTCGTTCTTCAATTTTAATGTTGTCATATACCGGAAGTCCAACTTGTTGAGTTAGATGCTTACCAATTCGATCAGTGGTCACGATATGGAGGTTCTTTTTGGCTTCATCCGCCTTACTCTTTAGGATGCGCAAGTTGATCACACTTTGAAAAAGAATAGCCTTTCGTGGGACGACGATGTAGATGTCTTTTTGTCGCACGCGCTTGATTTGGTCATATATTCCAGTGACCTCGTCGTCGATTTCGATGTAGATGACTTTTTTCATTTGTTTAATTCAAGATTCAAGAACCTATACTGGGCATGACTCGGATTGATAGACTCATTGAGTGTGAGTCCTTTGTAGGACATTGAGAGCAGGAAGTACTTTACCTTCGATCATCTGCAAACTTGCCCCACCTCCGGTGGAAACAAGGGTCATTTGATCTTCCAATCCTAGTTTTTTAACTGCATTGGCACTGTCCCCTCCTCCTATTATTTTTGTGGCTTCGAGCTGAGCGATTGCGTTTCCAATCTCTTGAGTTCCGTTGGCGAATGGTTTCATTTCAAAAACACCGATTGGGCCAAACCATAGCACGGTTTTGGCTTCATTGATTTGAGATACAAAACGTTTGATTGTTTTTGGCCCTATATCTAAAGCCATCCAGCCTGGTTCAACTTGATCAGCAGCAACAGTCATAACTTCGGCTGATTCAGAAAACGCATCTGCCACGACAAAATCGACGGGTAACTCGACTTTTTCACTGTCATTAATCGTTTGAGCTATGCCTGCCTTTTCCTCCATCCCCTCATTGTCAATTTTACTACTTCCCATTTCATAGC
>JAUHXI010000214.1 GCA_030426875.1 bacterium | reverse complement strand
GACGCAGAAGAAGCGACATCTCTCGGTAGGCCACCGCATGTTTAGAGAGATCATCATACACAATCAACACATCATCTCCCTTGTCCATAAAGTACTCCGCAATCGCAGAGCCCGCATACGGCGCTAAAAATTGCATCACCGCACTGGAGGCAGACGGTGCCGTCACAATCGTTGTATAATCCATCGCCCCTGCTTTTTTAAGCATTTGATAGGTTTGATTGGTGCGCCCTTCACGCTGACCAATGGCCACATAAACACATTTTACCCCCGTTCCTTTTTGATTGAGAATGGTGTCAATCGCCACAGCGGTTTTACCCGTCTGACGATCTCCAATAATCAACTCCCGTTGCCCACGGCCAATCGGCACAAGGGCATCAATGGCAACCAAACCCGTTTGCATTGGAGAGTCCACTGACTTACGAACCATCACACCAGGTGCTAGTTTTTCATGAGCATAGCGCTTATCTGCCTTGATATCACCTTGACCATCCACAGGATTCCCTAGTGCATCGACCACACGACCAATCATGCTGTCTGAAACAGGCATGGAAAGCGTGGCGTTGTTCGCTTCTACAAAGAGCCCCTCTCGCACTGTCAGATCATTTTGAAGCACCACCGCATAAGCCAGATCCTTTTCAAGGTTCATGATTAGCGCCTGAGTCGACGTCCCTTGAATGGTGACCACCTCCCCCATTTTTAGACCCGGGAGACCCTTAACGAGAATAACCCCATCTTTGAAGGATTGAATCACCCCTTGTCGAGCACCCCCTCCCTCCTCTTTTTTCTCAGCTGAGAAGAAGGCTTTTTCGATGTTTTCTAGAAATGCAGATAGATTTTGATTGGACATGTTCTTTGATTAAATGATTTTTTTACTTAAATTGCTTTTGAAGAATTTTAAATTTTAAGTTTTAAGTTTTAAAGTGAATTAAGAATGACAATGATCACACAAATGTGTTAAAATTTAGAATTTAAAATTACAACGAAGTGATCGCTTGGATTTTGGACAACCACGAGTCATCCATCACCTTCCCTTCGACCAAAATTCGCATGCCCCCTAATAGCTGGGGGTTGATTTGGAAGGCGGGAAAGCTGAGGGGATATTCTTCGAGGAAGTGCAAACGGATACCTTTTCGCTCTTCAGAATTCAATTCTAACGGGGTTTGAATGATAATCGTCGGAATGTCTTGCACCAACTGAATGGCATCATAAGCATGGTCCGTGACCTCTTGATAAGTTGATCCTAGAAATAAAGAGATCGAAACATCCGCTAAGAATGAAGCGTCAGAGAAAAGTGAACTCAATTGCTTAGAACGCTCCTCAAGACTCATAAAAAAGAAACCTGTATTGAGCTGATCCAGTGCCACCCCCATGTCGTGAGAAATATAAGCAGTCAAAGCCTTCAAGAAGCCAACGTTACCAGGGACTGAAAACCCATTAAAAACCTCAAGAGCCTTTTTAATATCAGCCATAAAGTCAAGCTCAGAAACAGAGGTTAAATAAACCACCAAAGCCTCAGGATAACCAGGCACATACTTCTGAATCACCGCTTTTCGCGTATCATGATCGGCTGAGAAAAAACTCTTCTCTTTCATCAACATTCCAGTGATGTCTTTTAGGGCAGCTGCCCCAATTTGTTTGAGCATTTAATTTGATTGACGAGACGAGTAGAAAATAAAGGATTTTATAGTTGAGAGTTTACTGTTTGAATTCATGACCTATGGCCCTCAAAAATCTAAAATCGCTAATCATTAAGTTATTAAATTATTTAGAGTACCGACTCCACGCTGACTGAACACTTGACTTGACCACCTCTTGCGGCACCTGGTTGGAGACCACATGAAGCACCACTTTTTGAACCAAGGCCAACGCATCAGCCTCAGCACTTTGAATGATTTTAGCCTTTTCGGATGCAATCACAGTTTGAACATCCTCAAGCATCTTGGCTTTTTTAGATTCAATCTCCGTTTCGGCAGCCTTGCGCCTAGCTTCAATTTCTTTACGAGATTGAGCCATTTGATCAGCCAATTCTGACTGCATTTTAACCTTCTCATCTTCCATTAGCTTTTTTTGCTTGGCCATCTCACTACGCAATTTTTCAGCTTCGTCAATGTTGCTTTTGATGGTATCGGTGCGTTCATCCAGAACCTTAAGTAAAGGCTTAAGAAAATAACGAGAGACGATCCAAACAATCAAGCCAAAGT
>JAUHXI010000213.1 GCA_030426875.1 bacterium | reverse complement strand
CGGAGGAACAGGTGGCGTTAAAAGTGGTTTATTTTTTAGACAGCAAAAAAGCTCACGGAAGCGTAAGGGTTCAAGGTGAGGGTTGAGTGATGCAATGCATGTGTGGTGAATTCCCCTTTTAAAAGAGTTGCCCGCCGCGCTTGTTCAAAGACAAACGCGGCGAGCTTCCCCAGGTGAACTACTCGCCTTCGGTGTCGGTGTCGCCGTCGGTGTCGCCGTCGGTGTCGCCGTCGGCGTCGTAACACCTTTCAAACACCTTATTATCATCGAGATCGCAGTCTCGATAACAACCACCGATGAGGGCGGTGAAAGCGGTGAGGATGGCGAAGGCGGCGAGGACGTGAATTTTTTTCATACAGACAGCTCCAATGCCAAGTATCCACAGGCAAATCCTGTAGCGCGACCATAGAAGGTCGCGGTCACCGTGGGCATAACACGGTGCCAACTATCTTGTATTTCATTTTTAAAATACAAAACAAGTGGCACCGTGATAGAAGGAGGTTGAAGGGCAAGTGTTTGAGTCGGGGGAATTCATTTCCTTTTTTAATTTAAAGCATACCAAATGGGGGCAATTGAATGACATTTAGGGAGGTTCTCCTGTCCAGAATACTGGAGGAGCAACATCATTCATTCAACAGCCAAAGTGCAGTAGCCTTAAAGAAAAGAAAGGAATATCCCGAATCAAAAAGCGGTGTTGTTAAAGGGCAGGATCCCTAATTTAACAAATTTTTTAATATTTGTCAAGTAAAAATGGTTTTTCCATGGAGACTACCCATTCAATCTCGGAGCCAATCCAAAGAATTGCTCCAGCAAGAAGGTGAAAACGATTTAATAAAATAATGAACAAAGGATTGGAGATTTTTGATTTTTCTATAAAAACCTTAAAAAATCATGGCCAATCATTCAATCATAGTCTGCAGCAGGAATTTTGATTTTTTTAGCAATTGGAAATTTTAAGCAAAGCTTGCTAAACTCTAGCTACAAACTAAAAAGAAAAACTATGGACTCCCTAAAAATGATCTTCGAGTCCCTCCACAACCACAGCGACATCGCTCTTTTTTTAATGAGATTGATGGTGGGTGGCCTCTTTTTTTACAGTGGTCAACAAAAAATAAGGAAGTTAAAACACTTTGCTGAGCGCCATAAACTCCCCCTCCCCATTGCCCTAGGAACCGTTTTATTTGAACTGATTGGGGGTTTGATGCTCATTTTAGGCATCTTCAGCCAAATTGCAGCACTAATGATTATTTTAGTGATGCTCGGAGCCATATCCTTCCATATTTTTAAATGGAAAAGCCCCTATTGGGCCTCAAAAGGAGGCTGGGAATACGATTTGATGTGGGTGGTGATGTGCCTTGTCATTTTAACGAGTGGCGGAGGTGAAATTGGCATTTATCCGGGGGCTTAAAATATTAAATGTTAAATGATAAATGCTAAACTGCCTATCTAAGAATTTAAAATAGACACTTTTTAATTTAACATTTAATATTCAATATTTAACATTTTCTAATGTAGGCCAATCCCCGCAGCAGGTGGCAAGTGTGAATCCTCATCATCAGAGTGGTTTTCTTCTGGCTGGATAGGGCTTAAAACAGGTTCAACTGGTATAGAATGGGCTTGATCAACAAGGATATCTTGTTGGACTTGAGGTGCTGGTGCTGGTGTTGGTATTGCTGAGACTGCAGGCGCCGGTTCGTTGGCAGGTGGGTTGGTCAATTCGTCAAAGGTGAGCACCCAAACCGCTGTGGTGACGATTTGAAACAATCCCAATAGATAAGCTGAAATCACCAAGATAAAGAGGGAGAAAACTCCAATAAAAATGATGCCAATGATTGACGCTAGGAAGCTAGCGAAGTAGGTTGCCAAAAAGACCACCAGCATGGGAATTAAAAGAATCAGTAAAACATTCAGAATGATCCGGGCTGCAATCAAGACCATGAGCATGAAAACCAAAATGGTCTTACGCAAATTTGAAAAAACCAAGACCACACTCTCCATAATAGCTTTTATAACCCGCTTGTCTCGCAAAACAATATAATATTCCGTGTAAGTGAAGAAGAAATTAATGACCATGCCTGCCAAAGCAACAAAGGCAAAAATAGGAAGTGTGAAAAAGAACAGGTCTTGGCCCAATTTTCTGAGGATGAACGAAGAACCGCTGAAGAGCGTTGTGATCTTAAAGCCACCCATCAACAATCCAAA
>JAUHXI010000029.1 GCA_030426875.1 bacterium | reverse complement strand
CCCCCTAAGCCTCATTGCATGAAAACACCTTTTAGCGGCAAAAAATCAGGCAAGACTATTAAGATGAAAGCGGGTAAAGATGCCCGGGCTGATGAGCGGAGCCTGGAAACCCCCGACAATGTGGGTCAGCTGCCTGTGGATGTGCTGGAGAACAAGGATGAGATAAGAATCATTGCCCCGCTCGCTGGGGTAGACATTGATGCGGTTGAGATCATCATCAACGAAGATGTGCTCACTATCGAGGGGGAACGTGTGCTTGATCCTGATGAAAGCGAATTGAAGGGGGTTGAGGCTTATGTTCAGGAGTGTTATTGGGGACCTTTCAGTCGCAGTGTTATCTTACCTATGCATGCGGACACGAGTGAGATCGTGGCCAGTCAAAAAAATCATATCTTATACATCAGTATTCCAAAGCGACCCACAGTACAGATGAGGATTGTGAAGATTAAATCCAAATGAAATATTAAATATTAAATCTCGAATGTTAAATATTGACTGTTGAACTGAAATAATGAAGTCATTTAAAATTTAACATTCAATATTCAAAAATTTATTATGAAAATTAAAAAAGCAGTCTTACCAGTGGCAGGGATGGGCACTCGATTCATGCCGGCCACCAAAGTCGTTCCCAAGGAACTGTTGCCGATTGTGGACAAACCTGTGATCCAATATTTGGTTGAAGAGGCAGTGATGAGTGGGATTGAAGAAATTATCTTTGTGATTTCCGAGGGTAAGGAGTTGATCAAAGAGCATTTTTCACCTCAACCCAAACTGGAAGCAATTTTGAAAGAAAGGAATAAATATGACATTGCTGAAAAGTTATCTACCATTCATAACATGGCTAAGTTTAGCTATGTGTATCAAGATGGGCCTCTGGGAGACGGTCATGCCATCCTACAAGCAGAAACACTGGTGGGTAATGAGGCATTTTTGGTCCTTTTTGGAGATGATATTGTTAAGCACCATGTGCCCGCGGCCAAACAATTGATCGATCAGTTTAAGGGGGAATCAGTGATTGCTGTGGAACAAGTAAGCATGGACTCTATTTCGTCTTATGGTGTGATTCTGCCAGGGGTAAAAAAGGAAAGGCTATATGAGGTCAAAGGCATGATTGAAAAGCCACTTGAGCATGAAGCACCCAGTGATTTAGGAGTGATTGGAAAATATGTGTGCCCACCGGGCATTTTTGAAGCCATTAAAAGCAGCTTAGCTAGTAAGGAGGGTGAACTTCGACTGATTGATGGCCTAGTTAAATTGGGTGAAAAAGAGAATTTGTGGGCGTATCATATTGAAGGTGAGCGGTTTGACACCGGAAAAGCCGAAGGTCTGATTGCGGCAAATAATGCCTTTTTATAATTCTATGTAGAGATTTTCACTTAGAGCCTAATGTTAAACTAAAATACCAATCAACACCACATCAACTTTATTCAACAAAATGAAGTCATTTAATATTTAGAATTCAATATTTGATATTTTATGAAGAACAAAGGTTGCAAATCGATTAAAAATAAGTTAAAATAAGTGACAATTAAGACCTTTCAAGAATGAACCAACAACAAGACGACAATCATCTTCCTAGTGATATTGCTGCAGCCCTGAATATCATTGAAGAATTGAAGCTCAATGGTGATCACCAGCAGTCCATTGAAGAGGCGCAAAAGCTATTATTTGAAAATCCAGATTGCGTGGAAGCACTGGAGGAAATTGCTGATAATTTTGTGAGTTTAGATGAATATGAAAAAGCAGAAAAAGCTTGTCATCGGGCTCTTAAGCTGGATGCAGAAAGCTATACGGCTAAATATATTTTAGGCTTCATTAGTTCTCAGCGACAGGAATGGAAGGCGGCTGTGAGCTACCTAAAAAGTTCTAACACCATTCATGCCAACAACCCCGAAATCCTTCGTTGTTTGGGATGGGCGCTTTTTAATGCCGCAAAACGCACGCAAGGCATTGTCATTTTGGAGCGGTCTTTGAATTTAGACCCGGACAACCCCCTCACCTTGTGTGATTTAGGGATTTGCTACATGCAAATGCAAAATTTTGACAAATCGATCCAACTCCTTAAGCGAGCCATGCAATTAGACCCAGAAAATCAACGAGTGCAAGATTGTTTTGAAGCTGCCAATGCTTTCAAAGATCAATTCATGAAGATGAAGAAATAGTGAGCTGATTTAGCCCTTGTGATAAAGCTCTGTGTTGAAACCTGGCACTTTTTTTGCATTTTAAAAAAGACTTTCAAATGGGGAAAGGTCCACATCCACCTAAAAAAAGTAAACGCGTCATGGGCTTTGGCACGTTTGACGCCCTTCATCCGGGGCATTCGTTTTACTTGATGGAATTGAAAAAAATGGGAGATCACCTGACCGTTGTCATCGCTCGAGACAAAAGTGTGGAACGGATCAAGGGGAACCCACCTCATTTTAAAGAGGCAGAACGCTTGAAGGCCGTCAAAGCATTGGGAATTGCTGATGAGGTGGTTATGGGCAGTGAAACTGATTTTTATGCAGTGATTCGGACCCATCACCCTAATGTTTTAGGTTTTGGCTACGATCAAAGCGTGAATCTGAAGGCTATTAAAAGGGCTTTCCCTGACCTTGAAATGAAACGAGTGAGCCCCCATCACCCTGAAAAATTTAAATCAAGTCTCATTAAAAAAGATTTGAAATCACCCTCTCATCAGACCACAAAAAACTTATAATCACCAAGCTCTTTGAAGGCTCTAGAAAAGCAATAAAATCAAACAGGGTTTGGAGTTTAACCTCCCAACTGCTATAATCACAATAAAAAAAGGATTTCAGCCTTAAAAAAATAAATAACAAATGGCACAAAGCTTCATAAAGACACAAGGCAGCTTCATTAAACGCTCAATAAAAAATGCGTGGCACAATTCAATGCGCAACAAACTCCTTTCCATTGCAACCATATTGATCATTGCTTTAATGCTTTTTGTGTTCAATTTAATCTTGGCCTTGAGCTTTGCCAGCGAGTCAGTCATTGACAATGTGACCACTAAGTTAGATTTAAATGTTGAAATCCAAAAAGGAGTGGAAAGTTATAGCATTCAATCCTTTATTGAAACTTTAAAAACTAACCCTCAAATTAAAGAGGTGTTTTTTGTGGGAAAGGCTGAAGCATTGGATCAATTTGGAGGAAAATACCCTGGAATTGTCTCATTTTTGGACAACTACAACTACAGCAATCCCCTCCCCGATGCCATTAGGATAACAACATATGAGGTGGCAGATAATAACGCAGTGATTCAGTTTTTAGAAGAGCCTCAATTTGCCAGCATAGTCAATCAAGACAAGTTGGTGAGCAATCTGGAGCAGAAGGAGCGGAATGAAAAAATCTTCAACATCACTCAGAGCATCAAGCGGGTGAGCTTTTGGATCATTCTCACCTTTGCCCTAGTGGGCATCATGATCATCTTCAATAGCATCAATATCAACATTCACACCCATGAAAAAGAAATTCAGATCATGAAGTTAGTGGGGGCAAAATATGGGTTCATACGCAGTGGCTATATTTTAGAGGGCATTTTTTTTGCTGTGGCAGCCTTAATTCTCAGTGTGAGTTTTTCACAAATCATCGTCTCCTACCTCATCAGCAATTTAGGGGATGTCATCAGCAGTGAAACCCTTTTGGCGGCACTGGATGGGATGACGCTCTATTTCAGTGAAAACTTTTGGTCCACCTTGCTCTGGCTCACTTTAGCTACGGTGGGGGCTGGATTCTTGAGCAGTTACTTGGCGATTGAATTATATCTGAGAAAGAAACATGCATTTTAATTTTAAATTTAGAATTAAAGATTGAATCAAGGGCACAAAAAAACCACTGGGATTATCCTTAGGCGGATTGACCTGAATGAAGCCGATCAGATTGTGACGGTTTTGACGAAGGAGTATGGAAAGATTGCCCTTTTGGCTAAGGGGTCACGACGAATGAAGAGTCGTTTTTCGGGACGTTTGGAGCTATTACATCAGGTGGAATTGAATTATTTTCAGGGGCGAGGTGATTTGGGCCATTTGAATGAGGTGGAGGGGCGTTCTATTTTAGAGGAGGACTTGGATTTAAAGTCTAGGAGTCTTCTTTTTTATATGGCTGAAACAACCACTAAATTGGTTGCCGAAGGTCAGGCGTGTGAGGAGCTTTATGATGTGTTTGTGGAGGCCTTACAGCATTACAAAAAAGAGGTCTGTGAGGCTGTTTTTTATGGCTACTTGGTCAAATCTCTGACTGCCTTGGGCTTCATGTCTGGCTGGGATAAGTGCAGCCACACTCATCAAAAATTAGACCTTAAAAAGACCCACTACCTCTCTTTGTCGGATTTCAACATTGTGTCATCAGAATTTTCTACAGGTGACGGGATTGAACTCAGTCAGGCGGTGATCAAATGGGTGAATTACATGCAAAAAGAGGATTTTAGAGCCCTGAGCCGCGTGAATGCTGGACATAAAGAAAGGGCTGACGTCTTTATGGTCCTAAAATCTATTTTAGGAAGCCTTGTGACCAGCCCTTTCAAGTCTGAAGTGTTTTTAAGTCAGATTTAATGCCGTTAAGTTGGACTTAAAGATTAAACTTGCTCAGCAGTAAGCTCGATTTGAAGTTCAAATTCATCATCGATAGTTGAATCACCGAGTCCATCGAAGAACTTACCAGAGCCATAGCGGACATCATAAATCGTTCGATCAATGATCATGGTTGCAGTGGCTGCAAGGGTTCCATCAGCATTTTCAGCCACAGTGACGTCTAGAGTTTCTTCTGCAGTGGTTTCTTTGATGGTCAAATCCCCAGTTAGTTCATATGAGCTACCGTCAGTGGTTTGGGCTGAGGTGATTTCAAAAGTGGCTGTGGGATAATTTTCAACTCCAAAGAAATCATCACTCATCAAATGACCAACAAGCTTTTGATTGTCATCGCCAGTCAGATCAGTAACTGTGATGGAGCTCATGTCGATGTCGAATGAGCCACCTGCAATCTCACCGTTTTCAAAGACAAGGTTTCCTTTGCTCAAATCAATAGTGCCTTCGTGCTCACCCAATACTTTGCGACCGATCCAGTTCACATCACCAGTCACGACAAAGTCTCCGTCTAAAAGGGTAGCTGAATCGTTATCTGCGTCTTGATCAACTGTATCGCTGTAAGGATCAGCGGTTGTTTCTTCAGAGACAACTGCATCATCGGTAGCTGTAATGTCATCTGCATCGATAATGCTAGCTTCTCCTCCACAAGCTGCAAGAGTGGCCATGACAAGGGCCAAGGTTAGAAATTTAAGATTTTTCATAGTAAAATGAATTAAGAAATTATTAATCATGCTGAGACGGATCATACAATAATAACTTTTTTTAATCAAGTGAAAATTATTGTTCAAAGCCATCACTAAGACAATACGAATGAACTTAAAATAAGTAACAAAAAAGTAGTTCCTGAGGGTGATGTATTTTATCCGAAATATCCCTGCTGGTTATAATATCCCACTGCCAAAGCAATGAGAAAGATTAGGATGGCAATGATTAACCTATTTCTATTTCCACTGTCTTTTTTAAGGGTCTCCTCTTTGGAGCCATCCTTAAGGGTGCGACGCATGAATTTAAGGGCTTCTGAAAAATATTCCGGTGGTGCGCTTTTTTCTTTGGGGAAGATAACACCGCACTTAGAATTGATGAATGCAAAGAAATACAATTCATTCTCACGGTAGTGTGAAAATTTCTTCCACGGAAGCTTGTGCTCACCACAGTCACATTTACAAATGTAGTGCTCGGGGGTGATTTCAATGTTTTTTGGGTGAAAAATACTCCGAGTGAGCTCGTTGGAAAGGAGGCGTTTTTTGGAAATCTGAGAGCTAAAAATAAATACTAGTAAGAGAATACTGCCAGGAAAAATGAGTTGCACCGGCTCAAATGTGCCCTTTTCAACGAAGTTTACAATGATGCTCAGGGCAACCATTAATCCAAGGCCTCCAAATATAAAGAAAAGTGGTTTATGCTTGCGAAAATACTCCTTTCTGAAGGTAATCACATCCTCTGGGGAAAGGGTATAGGTGAATTTCATTTTTTTAGTGCTAATTATAGCTATTTTTATCTGACAAAAACAGAATTTGCATACACAAGGAGTAAAACATCAAACACTATTAGGAGTACAAAAAAAACAATCCCCCAGGGTTTCCACTTTTTTTGAGCGGTCATGAAGTGCTGCGTCCCTTTCCACTTATTCCGTTGCCAGGCCCACTTGTTGCCCTTGAAACCGAGAATGATCATGAAGATGACATTTATGATCGGTAGCGTCGTAAAGATGCCCAATGCAGTCTTGTGGTAAGCGCCCCATATAAAACCAAAACCAGCGGCTCCCCAGTTCCATTTTTGAATTTCTTTTGGTATTTCAGATTTTCGACGCATGCCTGAACGCTTGTCCCATGCATTATCATCTGGTTCAATGCGGAAGGCGTAGCGGAAACCCAGGGGCAAGAGGCCATACAAGGAAATAAACAATAAGATTTGAAAGATGTGATTGATTGTTGTCATAACTGCCTCAATCTCTTTGGTGAGCTCTATGTCATAGGAAGACAAAACGACGCCAAATAGAATCCAAAAAGTCAGGATAAAAAGCATGAAAATAAATGGAGAAGCCACCAATAAGATTCCGAAACGTCGATTTTCTTTGCTCGGTCGCTCTTGATGTGGATCCATCGGAAATTTTCTGATCCAGATTAAATAGATGATTAGAAATAAAAAAAAGACACTCATGATTGACTGGAAGGGTATAGAGTGGGCGTTTCCCGAAAGTAGTTGTCCTATGTATAAAAGGGTGGTGGTTAGTAGCATTAGAATAAAAATCCAACGGACCCATTCTTTTTGGAAGTATTTATAAAAGAGAAAGTAAATCGGTAGGTTAAAAACAACCAAAGCAATCAAGGCAAATTTTCTCAGTTCAATGGGATCAACATAAAAAGTTCTTATGAGGATTGAGGCTATTAAAACGGCGAAAATCGCCACAATGTCTCGTTTGTGAGTGGGAGTCATGGGTGAATGGAGGCTAAAAGGGTGAGGGAAAGCGAAGAATTGTTTCTCTTTGGGTGAATTTTAAGGCATGTGAGGGCTTTGATCAATGGGTGAGGGGGAATTTTTAAGAAGAATTAATGAATTCAGTTAAAATTTTAAAAGTTGAACATGGCCTAACGCTTCAAATATTCACAAGCTGAGACTGCCTGCAGTCCAGCCACGATCATTGATATAGAAAGAATAGGCAATCCAACGTTTTGAATGCTAAGCCCATTCAAAAAACTAAAAATGGACATCGCGAGGTCAATGACTGGAAAAAGTATGAGTAAATGAGCAAGAGTTGCTTTTTTAAATTCCAATAAAGATCCTGCTAAAAACACTATGGCAAACCCTATTCCCATGCCGATGCCTCTTGACTCGTTAGAGAGATTAAGCATTAGATAATAAATGATGATTTGGAGGGAACCCAACGCTATAAAAACTTTTGAAACGTAGGTGATGACCTTGTGGGCGTGTTGCTTGGAGGTGATTTTCATATTATTTCTGGAGGCTTATGAAGAATGGGGAGGACAACTTTCTTAAATTCCACGAATTACTTCTTAGATCATTTCAGGAACGTCTTGAGGCTTGAAGCCTTTATCATACCATAGATTGATAGTAGTTTTTGCTTGATTAACCACTGTTTACCATTTTAGTTCATTTAACAACGATGGCCTCAAAGAATTTTTTGAAGGTGCTGACCTCACCAAATATAGCATCCGGAACAGTGGTAAAGCCAGTGTCATCATCGATTATCGAAATGCCCATTCGTTCAGACTCCAATTGAATGACAAAGAAATCGTTGTTTTTCCAAATATCAATCATATAGGCTCCTGAAGGGAATGAATTTACTTTGTGTTTGAGATTTAATTTTTGAAGTTTATTCAGGATGTAATCAGCCAATTGATTTATGTCGTATTTCATCAGCTATTTGTTATTGAGCTTTTCTACATTTATTATTTCACAAAAATAATATCCGTCTAAATTTTTATATCATTCGCTAGAAATTCATGAATTAAATTTCTTGGCTTGATCCAAACAGCTTTAAGATTTTTATTTTTAATTATTGCTATTGTATCCGTAGCAAATTCAACTGCTTCAAATTCATTATTTTCATAAGGTGTGCCAATGCAAATCCAACCCGTAACAGGGTTGAATTGCACTGGCCAGTCCTCAGATTCAATATCATAAACTTTCAACTCCCTTTTTATTTTTGCTTCAGCAATGAGGCTACCCCTTTTATATGCAGGAGGATTCTTTTCAGTTTTTACCCAGCTGTGGTAAGCACATAGGCCTATCGCATGCAAAATCCTTCCATTATATGAATTAAAACCAAGTTCTAAATAATTTATTCTTGCCATTGCCTCATAAGAAGATCTTGGTTTGAAGTCGAAAGAATAACTCTGAACATCATAATAAGGCTTACCCTCATTGCACCTACCATTGAAATCAACTTTAAAATTAATCATTTAGTATTATTTCATCAAAAAATGAACAACAGTATTTGTATTTGTATCAATAACTAATTCCCAAGTACCTGAATGACCATTAAATGTTCCTTCAACATCCCATCTTAACCCATTTGGTAAGCCTCCAGGATCTGAAATTGGATTCGCAGAATCCATAATTTCTTGTATTGTTAATTTTGAATCAGTGTATGGCCTCACCAGATTACCATTTTTATCAATATCATCAAGGTGACCTTTAACTGTGTCAGACAATTTTATGTCTTCAACATCAATCTTTTTCACTAAATCATCAAAGGTACCACCCACTCTCGCAACCGTTGATGCGTCGCTCAATCTTTCGACTTGCTTTGCAGCTCCTATTCCAAACCCAATCAGAAATGCATCAAAAGTAAGACCTCCCGCACATTCAGAAGCCTCTTCTCCTCCACTCATGCATTCATTATAAGCTTGCTCAAGCCCAAGATATATATTTTTGGCAGTGTCAGGTTCTTGATTAGCCCATAGTTCAGTTAAAAATTCAACAAAGGCTAATGAATTTTCTTCAAAATTATATACAGAATCGTGTACACGTTTATAAAATCCTTCCCCAAAGGGAGTAATCCACCTTCCTGAATCAGGATAATTAGCCATGACGAAGCTAACGCATAATTGATTTATGCCACAATCTTCAACCATCTCCTCCATACTAGGAAGAATGAAGATTGAATCGTCAAATTCTGTCAGATCAGCATTGGAACTATTAATCGACTCATTGAAGTCAGTAATTTCATGCTGCATCATATCTCGTACTTTTTGCATTTCAATCACTCCTTGCCTTATAATGATTTGAGTCCTCTCACTCTTCAGATTCTGCAGCGCCTGATGTGCATTCGCCTCAACCGTTGCAGCCACTTTTTCTAAATAATCTTGCTTACTGGTCGCCCCCAATAGCTCAAACACTTCGTCTCCACCATAAGCAACTGCCCATTCTTCAAACGTTTGGCCATTATAAGTTGCATAACCAGCAGCTCCAGCTCCAAATTGACCACTGTAAGTCATGGCAACACCCCCAGAAACTGATCTACTATAATTATTACCACTATTATCCACATGAGACACAGTGGTGCAACCCGCCGCTGCAACACCTTGACCATTAATACAAATGGCCAAAGAGGCATCTACATTTGTTGTAATGCCAGTATTGTAATCATGTTCGGAATGACTATAGTCAAATCTAAAAGTTTCACAAGCAATGTTTATTTCGCAAGAATCTTGTGCTGGAGTCGGTGCCGGTGTCATACACGACGCATTGTTACTGTCGCACTGCATTGTGCTGGAATTAGGTCCAGTAAAAAAATCAGCAAAACTTAAATTCTCCCCCGTGTAGCCATCCGGATCAATCAAATTCAACGGATTGTTCTTCACAAACCCACTCCGATGCAAACTCATCGGATCCTGCACCACCCCCCTGTAAGAATCCTGAGTGCTCCAGGTCCCACTCCAGCTGTCATAATACCGAGACCCATAATAATTCATCCCAGACTCCTCATCCCAATACGTACCAGAGAACGTGTAAGCGTTGTGAGGATCGGTGAAGTTATCCGCATTGCCATTCCCTTGGTTCACAGAATAAAGCTGACCGTATTCATCATACAAATAGCTGTGAGACGACTGCCCATCGTGCTTCAACACTTGAGAGGTGTCATCCCGATGATTGGTTTGGAAGTAACCATAACGCCCCTGTTGAACCTCATTGTCCCCCCCGCCATTGCCATTCCCATTCCCGTTGCCATTATTTCCGTTGCCATTCCCATTCCCGTTATTCAAACCATTCCCATTCCCCCATCCCGAGAAGTCCTCCCAGGCCAATAATCGACCATCATCCGCTCGATGAAGGTGGATTTCTTTATTTGGCTCTGGATAATCCACCAAACTGTCAAAGCTAAACCCATCATACGTCGTCCAGGTCCAATGCCCATTGACATTGCTCCCATTCCCATTGCCCACATTGGCTTCCACCCGGCGATTTAGACCATCATACAAATACTCACTCGTCGTGGGCTGAGGAGGCTTGGTGTAATGCTCACTCATCACCATGCGATTCTCTCCATCATAAGTGAAAACCAACTCATCATCCTTTCCAATGCGATCCTTGAGAAGCCTATTCCCGTTCGCATCATAGTCATACTCAAAGTAAGTGTCGCTAGTCAGCCAGTTTGCCGCATTGTAGTTATAAAAAATCTCTTCCGGCTCATTGCTATCAAAGGTCCCCTTCCCATTCTTGATCAAATCGAAATTCCGGTTGTTGTTTTGATAGGTTCGATTGCCCACCGCATCATACGCGTAAGACGCATCCTTTCCTGTGATGTCAGTCACAGAAGTCAAACGGTTGAGCGGATCGTAAACATAACTGATCTCATTGTGTTCCGGCTCCACGGGTCCACGCTCTCGCAGGGCGGAGTAATCACGCGTTTCCTCCACAATGTTGTGAACCGGATCATACACAAAGTTGTAAGTTTCCATCGCCTCCCCACGGGCCTCATTCACCTTATTGGTCAGCCGATCATCCATGTCGTACTCGTAGAAAACCTGAGAATCATTGGGCATCACCTCGTGGATGAGATTTTTGTTGTCATCATACTCAAAGGTGGTTTGCAGGTCTTGCCAATCGGTCATGCTGGTCATCCAG
>JAUHXI010000212.1 GCA_030426875.1 bacterium | reverse complement strand
GATAGGCCCACTCTAACCTACCTCCGGCATCCAAAGAGGGGGAATTAAAATCTATATTTACATATTCAGTCCCCCCTCCTTAATTGAGGAGGGGCTTACAATCACCTAATAACCCAATTCAATCCTCTCCCTTAAGAGAGATAGAGGGGGCCACCCATGATTCCAGAAGAAAAAAATCTCCGAAAACGCGGCTACAAATTGATCGCTGGCACTGATGAGGCCGGGCGAGGGCCTTTGGCGGGGCCAGTGGTGGCCGCTGCAGTAATTTTGCCAAAAGATTATAAAAATCCACTGATTGATGATTCCAAAAAACTCACGCCATTGGAGCGGAAGCGGTTGTTTGTGGAGATTAAAAATGTGGCGGTGAGTTTTGGGATCGGGGTGGTGGGCTGGAAGCAAATCGATGCAATGGGGATTTTGAATGCGAGCAAGCTGGCCATGCGCCGAGCAGTTTTGAGCCTAAACCCTCAGCCAGATTTTTTAATTTCGGATGCGGTGCCGGTGAATGTGATGGAACTCCCTCAAAAGACCATGGTGAAGGCGGATGAAAAGGTGCTTTGTGTAGCCGCAGCCTCCATTTTAGCCAAAGTCCACCGCGATCAATTGATGCAAAAATACCACAAAAAATACCCGGAATATGGCTTTGATCAGCACATGGGCTATGGCACAAAGGCACATTTGGAGGCGATTGAGAAGCATGGCGGGTGCTTGATTCATCGAAGGAGCTTTGCGCCGTTTAAGTGATGATTGACGAACACTAAACAAAGGATTTTTTATTTGAGATTTTACGCTTTGAATTCATGACCTACAGCCCTCATAAATCCCTACCCCTTTGTCCACTATTTCATTCAATCACATTTTATCGCTTAATCACATGTGGCACAGCCTTCTCGCGTTCGTGTTGTCCAGCACTGTGGAGCTTGAGTTCGTAAGTGATGTCCTCGCCGTAGACTTTTTCTAGACCAGCATTGAGGTGATGGTCGCCATCTTTGGATTCAAGTTCATGAAGGGGCCCTGCGTTGTCTACCACAACGACCAAATGCTTGGCTCCTTCGTCAAAATTCAACGCCTTAACATGGCTTTGTACTAGGCCTTGGGTATGCGTGTGAGTGATGGCTTCTGCCAAGGTCTTAATGTCATGATTCATGTTTTTTTTATTTTAAATGGTACATCACTATTATAGCGTTTTTTTGACATTGCATCAAACTTCACCTGTAGGTAAGATTACGATGAGTGATTTTAGTGGTGAAAAAATTCCAAATCACAAAATCCAAAGTCCAAAATAACGGAATCTCATCTTTTCATTTCGAGTGAGCGGAGCGCGTGGAGAAATCTCTGTCGCACATTCACTTTTGATATATGGATGGGAAGTGGAGATTTCTCGACAGGCTCTAAATGAAAAACGGGAATTCGAGAAAAAAATGAATGCACTATTTAGAATTTGGTTTGGAAATTAGCATTTGGAGCTTGGAGTTTAGTTTGTGATTTGGTATTTGTGATTTAAACTATGTGGCCTCATCGTCTAGTGGTTAGGACTTCGGATTCTCATTCCGGCAACAGGGGTTCGATTCCCCTTGAGGCTACCAATAACAAATATAAATTTTCTAGCCACTTAAAGCTAGGGCTGATTTTGCTTTAAAAAAATAGATTAAATGTTAAGCTGTCTTCGTCGTTTATTTAAAAAATCAGAAAATGCAAAAACGCTGTGAGTGGGCCGCCAAACATCCCTTGGAAGGAAAATATCATGATGAAGAGTGGGGCATTCCCGTTCATGAGGATCAAAAGCTTTTTGAAATGCTTATCTTGGAAGGTCAGCAGTCTGGATTGAGTTGGTTGACCATCCTTATGAAGCGAAAAAATTATCAAATTGCATTTGACCAATTTGATCCGGAAAAAATAAAAATGTATACCCCTGAAAAAATTGAAAGCCTACTTACTAATCCTGGGATCGTCAGAAATAAGCTAAAGGTCAATTCTATCATTCATAATGCAAAGGTGTTTTTGGAGATTAAAAAAGAATATCGCAGCTTTGATGAGTTTATTTGGTCCTTTGTAGCGAGTGAGCCCATTGTGAATAAATGGACAGATGCTTCTCAAATTCCATCAAAAACGAACCTTTCTGATGAAATGAGTAAGGCGCTTAAGAAGCGTGGCTTTAAATTTGTCGGCTCAACGACTTGCTACGCCTTCATGCAGTCAGTAGGAATAGTGAATGATCATGTTGTGAATTGTTTTAG
>JAUHXI010000211.1 GCA_030426875.1 bacterium | reverse complement strand
AAAAGTTCACACGTGTACGGGTATAGTGTAATGGTAGCACACAGGTCTCCAAAACCTTTAGTCCGGGTTCAAATCCTGGTACCCGTGCCATCGCAAAAAGCATGCTTCGGCTTACGAATTCATCTCGTGTTCGAGCTGTCTTCTTCAGCCTACGCATGCTTTTGCTCCTTCCCCACAAAATACCCTTCTCTCCTCCCCCGGTATTCACCGGGGTCGCCCTCGCCTCGCATTTTGTGGGGACCCCGTTTTTTTTGGAGAATGGTTTTAATTCCCCTCTGATCGAGGGGTGCCCGAAGGGTGGGGTGTGTATAAAAGGGTTGCAGGGGCTTGAAGGCGAGATTCTCGAATCTCGCCTTCAGAGGGGGGGGGCACGGTTGGGAAAAATTGAAAAATTTGCTAAGATAAAATAAGAAGTTAAGAGTTTTAATCATTTTTTATAAGACATAAACCATTTAGGAATGCACCTCATTGACACCCATGCGCACATCAGTCATTTTCCAAAAGGAGAACAGGGTGGGGTTTTGGAGCGGGCTAGAAAAGCAGGGGTTAAAAAATTAATCAATGTGGCTTGTGATTTAGATCAGATCGACCCACATTTAGAATTGGCAAAGGCTGATGAGTTCATTTGGAGTTCAGCAGGGGTGCATCCCACATCGCTGAAAGATGACTTAGAAGGCGCCATGAAAAAAATCTATGAATCAGCAAAAAATGAGAAAAAAGTAGTGGCCATTGGTGAAATTGGCTTGGATTATTACCATGACAAATTTCCGCGTGAACAACAAGATTTATGGCTGGCTAGGCAGTTAAAAATTGCAAAAGAGCTCAGTCTACCGGCCATCATCCACTGTCGAGCAGGCAAATACCCAGGAGAGAATGGAGGTGCTTTTGTCGATCTCATTGATATTTTGGAACGTGAAAAATTCTACAATGCCGTCATTCATTGCTTTAGCGGTAATTTGGCGGAAGCTGAAAAGCTACTAGAACTCGGTCTGATGCTGAGCTTTACGGGCATCATCACCTACCAACGGAATGAGGATTTAAGAGGGGTGGTTCAAGCGGTGCCATTGGACCGGATCATGCTAGAGACGGATTGCCCTTATTTAACGATTGAGGGCAAGCGAGGGCAGCCGGGCGAACCTGCTTTTATGCAAAAAATTGTGGAAACAGTGGCAAAGGTGAAAGGGGTAGAGGTAGAGGTTGCTATCAATCAGATACAGAAGAATACTGAGAGCTTCTTTGGCATTTAGACTTCAGAGCAACCATTATTTACCATTTATCTTAAGCCATTGCTGACCACACTCACAATCTTTCCACTACCCCAACACACCTCATAAAGCCTTTCGGTTAGGCCAGAGGTCGCCACCATTGCATAGCAGTCATTGGGCAAAACCTCTTCAACCATGGCTTTTTCTAGGCTGTAATCCGTCATGTCGTCATCCGAGACGGTTTCATCTATGTATGCGTCCAAGGCTGTCTCAACCCCCTCTACCGTTCCATCAAAATAGCTCATAAAGTCTAGCATTTCTTGAGCCACCTCCACCCCTTCCCGCTCGGTCACCACACGATCTACATCGATAGAATGTAAATTCTCAGCCCCAGAAGGCTCCATGATTCTAACTTTTAACCCCTCCATAGACTCATCCGCTTCAAATATATGCTGAACTTGATTGGATCCTGCCACTACTTCGTCCTCAGCCCGCTTCATGCCTTCATCTAAATAATCACCGATCGACAAGACCCCTTGTAATTCAATGGAAATCGGTGAAATCCCATCGGTTGTATCGTTGCTATAAATACCCACTCGAGCCACATCGTTGATGTACATGACTTCATTAGAGTCACTGATGACATTATAGGTGAGGATATAATAAACTTTTTCTTCAGGTGCTGTCACCACTGATCCTGTTTGATTGTGTGTGATGGAGGTTGTTTTTTCAACACTCACCACCTCTACTGCCCCCTCCTTCAGCTCCACCACTTGATTCAACTCAGCTGGCTCAGCGGTGATGCCACAGGCAGCCAGTGCAATGGAGCAAAAAACTAAAAATGAACCTTTTTTAAGCTGAGTGAGCATATGAAATTCATTACTTGGTAAACGTAGCTTTTATTCACTTAGAAGGAAGGTTGAATGGGTGATTTTTCCTCAATAAGAAGCTGGTTAAAGTATAGTTAAACCTGCTTGAAAGTCCAGTAAATTGACTTGCAAAAAATGTTTAAAAATTAGTCAATTTTTAGGCTTTTTTTT
>JAUHXI010000210.1 GCA_030426875.1 bacterium | reverse complement strand
CCTGTCGCATCATAAATCGTGACCTCATCAATGTTCGAATTATCTTTTTTGAATGTAAAATCACTCAATTCCAAGTTGGCCCCATCATCATCATTCATGCTCACTTGAAACACCATGCGCGCTAAGGTTAAAGCATCCCCACGTTCATCTGCTGTGATGTTCAATTCAATCAAGTTAGCGTCCCCGTTGTTCAAATTTTGACTTTCATTTTCAACCTCAAATAAAGGTTTGGATTGCTTGATCACATGTAGGTTGGTTTTAGCATTAGAAACCTTTAAGCCGCTAGCAAATTCAAGGCCATAGGGATTGTTTGATGAGGCTCCAGTGGCGCTGAATGAACCCGAGTCATTGTTCTCCGTTTGCAATCCAATTTGAATCAGGGCTCCGCTAGTGGCTGCATTCAGGCTAGTGGCATCTCCAAAGGTGGCATAAATTTCTAAAGTGCCCCCCGTATCTTGATCAACCCAAAGGTCCAAACTGCTGAATTTAACCGTTCCATCTAAAGAAAATGGCTTTTCAACCACTTTCAAGTAACCATCTTTATCAGCAAATTTTAAAGTGATGGATTCAATGGCGTCGTTTACGACCCCTGTTTCATCCATCTGATCATCAGGATAATTACCAATGGTCAAGTCATCAATAATAATGTCTTCATAAAGGGCTGAAAAATCAACTTCAGCCACATACTTCTCTTCTTCGCCAAACAGGGCTACACCGGTCCTCAAAATGTCACTGTTGGGCTCAAACATAATCTCATCACCATTTTCATCAACGGGTGTTTCAGCTTTATTGTCATCGTCTGGGTCAGGTGTTTCTGTGGGAGCTTCATTCTCACTGTCCCCCTCCTCAGCTTCAGGCACTTCTTCCAATTGACTTTCTTGCCATAGATCAATGGCAATTGAGAGCATTTTAGCCATTTGAGACCGGGTGACCGGGTCATGAGGCTTAAAGTTGCCATCTTCAAATCCCTCTACAATTCCCAAAATTCTAGCTTTTTCAACATAGCTATAGAACCACTTGTCATTGGGCGTGTCGGCGAAGCTCTCCGAACCATTGAGTGGAGCATTCAATTCAAAGGCTTCAATCAACACCTTAACCGCCTGAGCCCGAGTGACTATTTCTGAAGGGCCAAAATAACCCGTAAAATTACCATTGTCATCCATAAAACCGGTCACAATCTTTGCTGTGGCGGCAGCTTCTACATAATCAGAAAACCAGGCATCAAGAGGTGCATCCAAAAAAGCAGGTGCATAAGGGGCTTCATAACCATCTAAACCATCATTTGCAATCATGACCATTTTAACCATTTCGGCTCGTTCAAGCTCTCTAGCTGGATGAAAAAATTCAGTATCATCCACAATGCCCATGTCACGCAAGCGTTCAACCGGAAGGTAAAACCAATGATCAACGCTCACATCTGAATAAGCCAAAGTGCTGCCCGTACCGAGTATGAAGACAAGTGTGAAGGTCAGAAATTTGTAAAAATTTTTCATGAAATAATAATGATTATCGATTATTGTTTATTGATCTTGCTTTTTCAAGGGAGAGCTCCGATTGTAAATCCCCCCAACCCCCTTTGATAAAGGGGGAGTAGTACAATTCCACTCTAGTAGAAAGGTGCCCGATAGGGCGGGGCGTGTACAATAGGTTCTAGAACTGCTTAGCGAGTGGGTGTATAAAATAGGGTTGTCTCAGTAGGTTTTTTGGAAGTCATGACTCCACTAGAAGTGTGACTGGTCCCTCATTCACCAAACTCACTTGCATGTGGGCCTGAAATTGACCTGTATGAACATTTAACCCTGTTTTTCGCATTTTTTCAACAAATTCATCATAAATCACCTTGGCTTTCTCGGGTTTTGCAGCCTGGTTAAAATCAGGCCGTCGGCCTTTTTTACAATTTGCGTACAGGGTGAACTGCGAAACCACTAAAATGTCCATTTTTTCCTCCAAAACGGAGCTGTGAAACCCCGTGCTTTCGCCTGGAAAAAGACGTAAATTGACCATTTTTTTCACCAGATAATCAATGTCTTTCTCTGTGTCATCCTCCTTAACTCCCACAAAAACCAGCAGCCCTGAAGCGATTTCCCCAATGATTTTTTGATCAACGGTGACCGAGGCTTCGCTGACACGTTGAATGAGTGCTCGCATGGGTTCATTTTAAGGTTTAGTAGGGGATTTGTCTAGCATAAGCACATGACCACCCCCCTAGCTTATCCATTTAAAATGAGCCTATACAAAAATCTCCCCTCACCCCTCTTTCT
>JAUHXI010000209.1 GCA_030426875.1 bacterium | reverse complement strand
AAACAATAGCCAGACTGAAACCGAAAAAATGATGTTCAAAATCATCCGACCAAAGCGTCGCGTGTTACTAATGATGTAGAGGGAGTTGAAAGCAAAAATCAGCAGTAAAAAAGCAGCAGATATGAACGAAAAGGTCAAATGGTCTGAAAAAATAGGCAATTGCTCAGGATCAAAAACATACTGAACCCAAGGAATTAGATCCGTCACCGGTCTGATTTTGTAAGCCACCACTGCAGCCAAAACAACGGCAAGATAGTCAGTGGGCAGGCGTAGGATTTCGAAAACTAGTTTCGATCGTTTCATAAAATGGAATAGAGTGAGTGAGCAGCTGCTGCGGCATGGAAAAAATAATTCGAATGCTGCAAGTTTACCTGAGGTGACCATTCATTTTTAAACTCATAAGCCGAGTTCTGTCGCTGCAAAAGCCGAGGCTGAAGTAGCGAGTGATTATCTATCTGAGCGGCAGCAGGAATGGGATGGCAAGTGACCATCGGTTCCATTCCCCCACGCATGCCTTGCACCAGGTGGGGTTTACCATCCCAAAGGATCACTCCAGCGGGAACCGTGCTGATTATCACGGACGTTTCACCCTTATCCCGGATGAAACTCCGGGAAGGAATTGTTTCTGTGGTACTTTCCCTTGAAAGCCATTACTGACGTTCCGGTCGCCGTTAGCGACCACCCTACTTTGCGGTGCTCGGACTTTCCTCTTCGAGCATGAACTCGAAGCAATCACTACGGTTTAAAAATGAATGATTACCTAGGCAGGTTCTTAATACTTTATAGCATGTTTGCTTGTTTTTTTCTAGCTGAAGAATAATTAAGCTGTCAGCTTAGTCACAAGCGGGTAAATTGAGTTGAAATAATGAAATTTTCCATTTTTAGAAAATAAGGATTGACAGACCCTACTGTTTTCAATTAAGTTAATTTGTGCTTTGTTGAGATTGAGTGCCACCTTAGCTCAGTTGGTAGAGCGCCCGCCTTGTAAGCGGATTGTCGCCAGTTCGATCCTGGCAGGTGGCTCCAGTGCTTGATTGACGAACGCTGATTGACGATTTAATATTTGAGATTTCACGATCAAGAATGACTGAGTTAAAAGTCTTCACCGCTCTGCTCTTCAATCTTAAGTCAAGCATGTGTGGGTAGGTACCGAAGCGGTCAAACGGGTCTGGCTGTAAACCAGATGGCTACGCCTTCAGGGGTTCGAATCCCTTCCTGCCCACCACCAAACATCGGGGTGTAGCTCAGTTGGCTTAGAGTGCACGCTTTGGGAGCGTGATGTCGCAGGTTCGAGTCCTGTCACCCCGACCATTAAAAATACAATAGAAGACAGGACGAGAAGCCTGTCCCGAACACCACAGTAATCATATCGGAAGTGAGGGAAGCCCTGTCACCCCGACCATTCACAAAAACTATAGGATTCGATGAATCTGAATAGCTCGGTTTTCCTTTCTGTAGCTATTTTTCCGTGAGTTAGGGTGAAGTTCGAGCCGATCATCTTAAAGATAAGCTTCCAATCTTCTGGATGAGTGCCTTTTTGCCTACAAAAAATTTTAGAAATTAGAATGCACCAGCAAATTCTTCAATTTTATGATCACCACTATTCCTTGAATGGTGACCACACTACCTTTGAATTATTAGTTTAAGAAGACTTAAATTAAGACATTTTTAATATCTTGTTACTTTTTTACTCTGACCTACGTATTACTCTTTGTGTGGCAAACATTAAAAATTCATTAATTTTGCCGCGTTAAGCTCTTTTACATCATTTGATTTGAATCGGGACATCTCCTTCTTGTTTTAAGTCGACACTTAACTAAACGTTAGTGTGTTGGCTTTAAGAATGGGGAAGTGGATTCCCCCGGTTTAATGTTGCCCTCCCCTGACGCCACAAATCATTTTTTATAAAAACATAATTCACCAGGTGATTTGTGGCGTTAATAGGGAGGAGCTCTAGTGCAATCGTTGCATCGCCATGCAAAAAAGGACAAGAGGACAAGAAACCATGAAGTCAAATTTCTTTGGAGTTTTCATTTCCACCACCCTCGCCGTTGGAGGGTGTTATGGAGACGATTACGAGACCGACACAGGCACCGACACAGGTACCGACACCGAGACTGACGGCATCGACCAGTGCGTTGAGTTGTGTGAGGAGCAGTTAGACCAGTGCCTCACCGGCAAGCTCGTCCCCACCCTCTGCCTAGGCGGAGGGTGGGTAGGGTTACCCATATGTTACGCATGGTATGAATGCAAACAGTCAGAGA
>JAUHXI010000208.1 GCA_030426875.1 bacterium | reverse complement strand
CAGAATCCATGAACACAGACTGCAACAGAAAATTTTTGACCTCTTGGGCATCAGCAAAGAAGATGCAGAGATTCGCTTTGGTCACATGCTCGAGGCTTTCAGTTATGGAGCGCCGCCTCATGGTGGGATTGCCTGGGGGCTTGATCGCTTGGTGATGCTCTTTGCTGGGGAACCGAACATTCGAGAAGTGATTGCTTTTCCGAAGGATCAAAAGGCGAAAGACCTGACACTGGGGGCGCCCAGTGTGATGCCAGACAAGGATATTGCGGAAGCGAATGTGAAGATTATCAATGAATCATAAGTTCACCACTTTAACTCATGACCTTAGTTCCTTACAGCTCCATAACCATTAAAGAAAATAATGAACCTTTAGTTGATCTGGAAACCTTGGATCTAAAGGTGGAGCCAAAATATTTCCAGGCAGGTCTCTCGGAAACTCAAAAAATGTTTTTAAGAGAAGGTGTGGCACAAAAATTACTCAATGTACAAAAAAAACTCAAGGGTTTAAAATTCAAGATTTGGGATGGATTTCGTCCTCGAAAAGTGCAAGACAATATTTATCAAAAGTATTGGAGTGAGCTCAAAACTGCCCACCCTGAGTGGGATGATGAAACTCTGAGGTTAAAAGTGGGGGCCTTTGTTTCGCCTGGCTACCAGAAGGATCGTATCCCTCCCCATGCAACAGGTGGGACTGTAGACCTCACACTCATTGATGCAAACGGCAAAGAGCTAGATATGGGAACTGAATTTGACTGTTTTGAGGCCAAGGCGGCTGCATTCTTTTATGAGATTTACAGGAATTATCCAGAAATACAAAAAAATAAGCAAATATTACGGGAAGCCATGCTCACCGAAAATTTTACCTTAGACGAAGAAGAATGGTGGCATTTTGATTATGGCAACCAAACCTGGGCTTTAAAAATGGGTGCAGATTTTGCATCTTACGGGGAAATCGAATCTAACATGAATGAATAAGGCACAAATGCTAAATTTTAATTTTATGAAAGAGGAAAAAAAACTCAGCACGGAAGAGAAAATTGACCTTTTGTTGGAGTATCAAAAAAAGATCAAGCGCTACAATTTGATTCGGATGATTTTCAGTATTTTGGTCTTCTTAGTCGTGGTAGTTTTGCCCGTGATTGGAATCGTGTGGCTCGGCGATTATTTTCGTGAAACATTGGGGCTTGATCCGGCTAAATTTAAAGAGAGTCTGGATAATTTTCAACAACTGACGGATGTTCAGTCATCTTAATATGGAACTTGGTAAGCTAGCGAAGCGACTAAGCTTTATAAGCTTCTAAGCTTCTTCCACTGAACTTGAGCGTCGCTTTCGTCGTTTTTTCTGCTTTCTAATTTTTTCAAGCCGCTGACCTTCATTGGGATTGGGATTGAGTTTTTCAAGGAGTTCTCGCAGGGCTAAAATCCGGTTCATCGAACGCTCTCGATGCTTTTGATATTTGACCACGATACCCGAAGGCAGGTGCTTGAGTTGAACGGCATTGCTGGTTTTATTGATTTTTTGACCCCCGCGTCCCCCACCCCGGACATATTTTTCTTCGATGTCCTTCAAATTCACCTTGAGTTTTTTGAGGAGTGTCAAAATCTCCTGGTACTTTTTGTCAGTGAGATTGGATGCTGGGGGGAGTTTCATGGTTTGATTTTAGTCCACCTGAATTATAGCAAAAAATAGAGTCTCAAAACTTATCATCCTAAACCTCAAATTGGAAATGCGTCTAATTAGGTTTTTTGCCCCCCCTATCTGTAGTGCTTCCATAGCTCGGCCAGCCTGGAATCGTCCTACGAATTTGCTCTCGAGGTGTTTCAGGCAATCTCTCTTGTAAGCCAGGTTGGACTATAGGAGGCTGCTCTAGCTCTGAGTTCCCCTCAGGCCTTTTAGCCTCCTCAGGAATACTGGGTTTTTCCTGATCTGAACCATCCACATAATGATTAACAGAAAAATCAACGTTACCCATAGTATAAAATTAGTGATGATTTAATTTTATATTATATCATATTTTTAAAAACTAACCAAATTTTTCCAGGAGAGTTTTTTTGAATTCAGCGAATCGATCTTCTTCAATGGCCTGGCGGATTTTTTGCATCATGTTCAAATAGAAAGCAACATTGTGCAAAGTGTTGAGCCGTAGGCTTAAAATCTCGCCGGCCACGTGGAGGTGCCTTAGGTAGGCTTTGGTGAAGTTTTGACAGGTGTAGCACTTGCATTCAGGATCAAGGGGGGAAAAATCGTCTTTGAATTCGGCTCGTTTGATGCGA
>JAUHXI010000207.1 GCA_030426875.1 bacterium | reverse complement strand
CTGGTTGTGTTGGAAGAAGTGACATAGGGATATGTGCCATAGTCGATGTCTAAGTGTGATCCTTGAGCACCTTCAATCAAAATGTTTTTTCCTGCTTTGTAGGCTTTGTCTAACACTTGTGCTGTGTCTACGATGAGTGGCTCTAGGAGATCAATCACGTCACGGTAAAAATTTATTTCGGCTTCGATGTTTAGCTCTAATCCAAATGCTTTCTGCTTTGACTCTGCATTGGCTCTAAATTTTTCCGCAAAACTATGTTGCTCCAATAGGTCGATCATCCGAATCCCCCTTCTTGCCATTTTATCTGTATAACATGGTCCAATCCCTCGTTTTGTGGTGCCTACTTTTTTATCTCCTTTTTGTTCTTCTTGGATGGCATCAATTTCTTTATGATAGTCAAAAATGATGTGGGCCCGATCACTGATGAGGAGGTTTTTAAGCGCGTCAACACCTTGATCCTTCAATTGGGTGATTTCATCCATTAAAGTGGGAATGTGGATGGCTGTTCCGTTGCCAATGATGCAGGTCTTGTCTTGGTGCAAAATTCCAGAGGGGAGGAGGTGGAAGACATATTTTTTTGACTCCCCGCCTTCATTCACGCAAATGGTATGGCCTGCATTGGCTCCTCCAGCGGCTCGGGCAATCACATCGTAATGCTGAGATGCTACATCTACTAACTTTCCCTTTCCTTCATCCCCCCATTGGCTGCCAACAACATAAATAACCTGGCCGAGTTTTTGGGTCATTTCGTCGGCTGACTTGATCGTTAACTTCATTTTTATTGAGTTAGTTTGGGCACCCATCAAATTAACAAATCACTGGTTTGGCGTCAAAGTTAAATTATTAATTGGGATGATTTACTATTTTTCTATGTTATAAACTCATCATAACTCATCTCTTGTGGGCTTTTGGCTTTTGGCTTTTTTTAGTTCACTTTAGAAGTGATTATTGATTAGCTTGAAAAGTACAATTGATGAACGCTGCCCGCTTGGGTGAACAGCCTAAAACATACTCCGTTCGGACGGGGTGAGGTTTTTATGGTTGAGATTTTACTGTTTGAGTTCATAACTTACGGCCCTCATAAGTCTTCATTTCTCTGCTCATTATTTCATGACATCTTTTCATTCTGTAGAAAATCTAAAATCATTCCAAGTTCTATTTCTTTAAAAGGTGCGTACCCCTCCCCTCCCCTAGGCTTGAAATTAAAAACAATTCGTGCTAAAGTTGTGCACGACTTTTTAAACAAAATTATGAAAGAAATTATTCTGACAGTTCAAGTGGTTGTATCAATTATTTTGATCATCCTTATATTGACTCAAAACAAAGACGGAGGCCTTTCTGCTGGAATGGGTGGAGGTGGCTCATTTGAAAGCGTGAAGCGCGGTGCAGAGAAAGTGATTTACACGGCCACCATTATTTTTGCTGCGATTTTCTTGATCAATGCGCTTCTCATTGCCTTTGTATAAGTAGGCTTGGGAACTTTATGCCATGTGCTTGGCGAGGATATTTTTACTCATTATAAATGTGTTACAAATGGCCTTAAAAAAATTCCTCCACACCCTTAGAAAATTTGAAGTGATTACTCTTGGATTTCTGATTATGATCCTTGGCTTTTCGGGTTATCGGATCAGTCAGGCATTTTACCTTGAAAACACTGACATTCAGTTTGTTGAAGGTGGGTCTTATGTGGAAGGATATCAAGGGGAAGTTCAAACTCTCAACCCCCTCTTTGCCCAACAAGGAAGTTCTTCTCAGGATCTAACTGCTTTGATTTTTTCTGGTTTAACCCGCTATGACACTCGATCTGGTGAGGTTGTTCCCGACATGGCAGAGGTTGTAGTTTCTGAAGATGGGACGGTTTATACTTTTTCACTCAGAGATAATATCACCTGGCATGATGGCGAACCTTTAACGGCTGATGATGTTTTATTCACATACAATGACGTTTTAAAGCATCCAGAATTTACTGGAACCATTCTGGGTTATAATGATTATTCTGCGTTGACGGTTGAAAAGGTGGATGATTTAACAATCCAATTTATCTTGGAAGAGCCTGATGGCTTTTTTTTGAGTAAGACCACTACCCCTATTTTACCCAAGCATTTGTTAGAAAATGAGTCCGTTTCTGCTTTGGATAAGGTCTTATTCAATCAGCAGCCCATTGGCTCTGGGCCTTACCGATATGTTTCTGTGTCTGATTTCCCCACTTACAGGGAGTATACACTTGAGTTGTATGATGGGTATTTTGGGACACTGCCTCACATACGAACTTTATTTTTCCG